>JAKQSH010000310.1 GCA_029570245.1 Deltaproteobacteria bacterium
TCGAACTCCCGCTCCTGCAGAAAACGCATCAGCTTAATCTGTGTGCGCTCCGGCATCATGTTGATGTCGTCAAGATATAGAGTACCGCCATCGGCCATTTCGAAGCGTCCGGCGCGTCTGGCATAAGCGCCCGTGAATGCGCCTTTCTCGTGTCCGAAAAGCTCCGACTCAAGCAACGTATCGGTAAAAACCGCGCAGTTGACACGGATGAAAGGACCGTGCGCACGGTCGGACAGTTTGTGGACGGCTTCGCCTACCAGCTCTTTTCCGGTGCCGGATTCCCCGTATATCAGAACATTGGCTGTAGAAGGCGCTACCTGCTCGATAATATTGAAGACTTCACGCATGCGGGTGTCGCTTCCCACCAGCTTGTCAAATTTGCGGGAGTGCTGTAATTGGCTGCGCAAATATTGCGCCTCCTGCAAGAGTTCGGTTTTTTCTATGGTTTTTCTGACAATGAATTCAAGTTCATCCAGATTGATCGGTTTGGCCAGATAGTTTTCGGCTCCGAGGTTAATGGAATATACAGCATCTTCGATGGAACCGAACGCAGTTATGAGAATGAACATGATTGCCGAGTTCATATCTTTGATTTTTCGCAGGAGTTCGATTCCACTCATGCCGCGCAGGCGGATATCCGAAATAATCACAGCCGGATTTTTTTCGAGAGCCAGAGCCAGCCCTTCTTCGGCCGATTGAGCATCGAAAACTTCAAACCCGGCATTGCGCAGATGATAGGAAATGGTCATGCGCTCGGATTTCTCGTCATCGACCACAAGTATTCGATTACTCAAGGTAAATCTTGCCATCAGAAGACCCTCCGTCCAGTGGAGCTGCCAGAGAAAACAGCAGAACTTCTGTTTTTTTCACCCGATCACGGGCAGAATACTACCCCGAAAACAGTTTAAATGCAAAGAAATGCGAAAAATTTTCGCCGTGATGCTGTTTTAAGCAATATTGACGAAAAATTTTCCATCCAAATTAACTTTTACCCAGGGTGTCAGAATCTCTGAAAAACTTAAACAACTTTTAACACAACATAGAAACCAATTATTACGGCAACTTTTGACATCTTAAGATTTTTTATCAAAATTCACTTTGAGTCTGGCACGGAAAATGCTATTTAAAGTGGCGTCCCGCTCATTGAACCACTTTGCCCTCTGTACTTGAATTGTTGAAGGTCCCCCCGACCGGATTCAATTCATGCGGTCTTCGCAATGAAGGTCGCAAAGGATTTTCCGAGCCCCCCCTACTCGGAGTGTCCTGCAGAATCGAGTCGCTTGTACGGGACTCGATACTGAAACTGGCGATTGGCCCCCTTTCCAATCGCCTTTTTCTTTTTATTGATCGTCATATCGGCCTGCCTATTTTTTTCAGCAAAAACACAGAACTCATGCCCACTATGCTCAGTGTACCGTTATCATTCATATAATGGAAAAAATGACGCCTGAAAACCTTGCATGTGAGAAATGTTCAGACTATACTGCTGCCGCTCTTTGTATTACCATAAGGGAAGAATGAACCCTGACCGCGAGAGGAGTACAGAAATGAGAACAGGTCGCAGCAGTCGCATTACAGCTTTCCTGTTTGCAGCAGCAGCAGTATTCGCGATGTTTTTCTCCAGTGCAGCTTCAGCCGCCGGCCACATAGCCGTCATTCAGGACTATAACGGCGTGCTCAACAATCTGCACCCCAAAGACGATTTCACGGCGCTGGTAAACATGCAGAACGTCACCAACGCATTCTATATGCAGGACGGCATAGAAGACGATTTCGACTTTCTCTTCGTGTTCCTGAAAGGAACCGCAAATGTTCTGCTGCACGCCGAAGCCGCTCCGCGCGGATTCACTGCTCAGCAGGCCGGACAGGGCACCGGAGCTCCGGCACCGGATTCTTCGCCGGCCAATTTCGGTTCCAACGGAAAACTCAAGCTCGTCGGCGACATGTTCATAGTTGACGCATTCCCAACCGACCCGACCGCGGCATACATTCCACTCGGCAACCCGCTTCTGGGTGAAGGTTCGCCGCAGGCGGTGTTCTCCGGCGTTGAGTGGATGGCGCGCGTCGCCGGCCGCTACTGGATGTCTTACGCAAAGTACGGCTCAGGTAAGGGCGACCTGCTGGACAACGCCAGCGATCCCAAAAACTGGTCTTTCTTTTTCTCCAACGGCGGATCGGTCATGGGCGGCAACAAATTCCGCGACGACGGTCAGAATCGCTGGATGATAATGGACGAGAAGAAAATGTACACCACTCTCGACCAGTATCTTATGGGAATGATCGGCCCGGATGAAGTCATTGACGAAAACCACGAATACTTCACCATAATCCCGGAAGGTTCAGACTATAAACGCACCGATCTGCCCAAAGACGGCGGCGGATACATGGAAGGTGCGCGCGGCGACACCATCACCATCAACGACTTAGTTTCGGCCAACGGCGCAATGAACCCGGATCATACACAGTCGCAGAAGGACTTCCGTTGCGCTTTCATTCTGGTAGTGCCTCAAGGATCAAGCGCCATGAGCACCGATCTTGACAAACTGGAAGTGCTGCGCAACAAATTCCAGCTGTGGTTCAACCAGAACACTTCGCTTAATGGACATATGGACTGCACGCTTGACGGTTCCGGCATAGACGGAGACGTGGACGGCGATGAAGGCGGCAGCGACGGCGACGAAGACAACGGCGAATGCGTCCCCGACACCAAACGCTGTAAAAACGATGTAGTAGAAATGTGTGATGTCAATCACAACTGGCAATTCGTACAGGACTGCGGATCGGAAGACATGGTTTGTTCGGGCGGCGAGTGCGTAAGCGAAGGCTGCACCGAAACTCCAGGCGGCGCATCATCGTGTTCCGGCACCTGCTGCGACCCGACCTTCAAAAGCTGCCTGGGCAACTCGCTCTGCACCTGCAACTTCGATTCCGGCAACGGCGAAGGAACTTATCAGTCGAACAGCTGCATCAGCGTCTGCTCGGAAGCCGGCAAGGATTTCGACCGTTGCGGCGAGCCCGAAGAAGGCAAGGCCGACGCCTGCATCTGCGAAGGTGGTGTAGTCAGCCCTGATGGCGATCAGACCGGAACCGACGGCGATGAAGTAATCAACGGCGAATGTTCGCCGCAGACCGTGTTTTTCGACTGCGACACCAATTTCCGCTGCCTGTCGAATACCTGTTCGCCATGCCCCGAAGGCACCGAGCGCACGGGAGAACTCAATTTCTGCACCGAAATCGAAGGCGGTGAAGAAGAATCGTCCGGTGGCGGATGTTCAAGTGCAGCAGGAGCCGGACTGTGGCTGGCGCTGCTCGGCCTGACTGCCTTCAGCAGAAGAAGAAACGTCTAACGTAAAACGGAACACCGCATGTTTTTCTGCCGGCTGCGGCAGAAAAACATGCGGAATTAGTATTGAAGGAGGTTTTGTTTATATATCTGTAAGCGTCATCAAAACGCTTTGCCGGATAATATGCGTGGCCGCAGTTATTCGATGTAAGTTGCCATCCATAAAAAATCAAAAATCAGTTAGGAGTGAAAAATGGCAGAGAGAATAATAATTATGGGTGCAGCGGGTCGTGATTTCCACAATTTCAACGTACTCTACCGCGACAATGAGAAATACGAAGTGGTGGCTTTCACCGCAACTCAGATTCCCGACATCGATGACCGCACCTATCCGCCGGAACTGGCGGGAAAACTCTATCCGGCAGGCATTCCCATTTACCCGGAATCCAAACTGCTGGACCTGATCGTTGAAAAGAAGGTCGATTCGGTGGTCTTCTCCTATTCCGACGTGCCTTATCCGTACATAATGCATCATGCAGCCAGGGTCAACAGCGTGGGCGCGAACTTTGTGCTGCCGAACCTTAAAAAGACCATGGTTCATTCCAAAAAACCGGTCATCGCCATCTGCGCCGCCCGCACCGGCTGCGGAAAGAGTCAGACCACCCGTTACCTTTATGATATCATCCGCGAAAAAGGTCTGAAGACCGTAGCGGTGCGCCATCCCATGCCTTACGGCGATCTGCGTGAACAGATATGCCAGCGCTTCGCAAGCGTCGCAGACATGGATGCAGCCAAATGCACCATCGAAGAGCGCGAAGAATACGAACCGCACATTATGAACAACTCCATCGTTTATGCCGGCGTCGATTACGAAGTAATTCTGCACAATGCCGAAAAAGAAGCCGATCTGGTTTTGTGGGACGGCGGCAACAACGACACTTCCTTCTATAAAGCCGATCTGTACATAACAGTTGTCGATCCCTGGAGAGCCGGACATGAAGTGGCATATTACCCCGGCGAACACAATCTGGTTCTGGCCGACGTGATCGTTATCAACAAAATGGACACCGCCCCGGCTGAAAACATCGAAATCGTCAAGAAGAACATCCGTGAAAACAACCCGAAAGCCGTCGTTATCGAAGCCAATTCCCCGGTTTCGGTGGACAAGCCGGAACTCATCAAGGGTAAACGCTGCCTGGTTCTGGAAGACGGCCCGACTCTGACTCACGGTGAAATGAAGATAGGCGCCGGTACTGTCGCAGCACAGAAATTCGGCGCAGCCGAACTGGTGGATGCCCGCTCCGCCGCCGTCGGCAAGCTGGCCGACACCTTCAAAAAATATCCCAACATAGGCACGCTGCTGCCGGCCATGGGATATTCCGATCAGCAGGTCAAAGACCTCGAAGCCACAATCAACGCCGTTGACTGCGACGTAGTCGTTTCGGCCACACCGATTGACATCACCCATCTGGTGAAGATCAACAAGCCGCTGGTTCGCGTAGGCTACGCGCTGGAAGAGCGCAATCCCGGACAGCTGAAGAAGGTCATCGAAGAGCGTTTCAAATTCTGATAACTCACAAGCTCAAGCTTGCTGAAGCGGGCCCATGGAATTTTTTCATGGGCCCGTCAGCGCTTTGAAGCGGGAGAACAACACACATGCCCGGTATTAAAAACAAAGTGGCCGTCGTCGCATTAGGCGGCAATTCCATTACCAAAAAAGGACAGCGCGGCACCGTTTACGAGCAGTTCGCCAATACGCGCGCCACGGTAAAAGTGGTGTGCGAACTGCTGCGGCGCGGTTATCGCCTAGTGCTTACACACGGAAACGGCCCGCAGGTGGGAGATTCTCTCATTCAGGCCGAAGCCGCCCGCGAACAGGTTCCCATGCAGCCGCTGGGCGTCATAGGCGCCGCGACTCAGGGATCAATCGGCTACATGATTCAGCAGATTCTTCAGAATCATCTCATGCAGATGGGCTTCGACATGCCGGTTGCAACCGTTCTGACTCAGGTGGTGGTGGACAAATATGATCCGGCCATGCTGGAACCAACAAAGCCCATCGGCGCACGCTTCTATTCCCGCGAGGAAGCCGAAAAACTCATGGCCGAAGAAGACTGGATTCTGAAAGAAGACGCAGGACGCGGCTGGCGGCGCGTGGTGCCCTCGCCCTACCCGCTCGAAATCGTGGAACTTGACACCATTCAGGCGCTTCTTGAAAAAGGCACAATCGTAATCGCCTGCGGTGGCGGCGGAATTCCGGTTTTCATCGAACACGACGGATCATACGAGGGCGTTGACGCCGTCATCGACAAAGACTTGGCTTCAGGTCTGCTGGCGAAGTCGATTGACGCCGACATACTGCTGATGTTGACGGCTGTTGACAAAGTGGCGCTGAATTTCACCAGCGGCACCCCGCAATGGATCGACAGCATGACAGTGCATGAGGCCAAGCAGTATATGCGTGAAGGTCATTTCCCCGCCGGGTCCATGGGCACCAAGATTCAGGCTGCCATGGATTATCTGCTGGGAGTGCGCCGCAAGCAGACCCGCAAGGCCATCATAACCGACCACATGCACCTGCTGGACGCCATCGAAGGAAACGCCGGAACGACAATTTCGTTCCAGTAACCATTAAATACATAACCCGGAGACATTCAAGATGATTGAAAATTTCAGAGGCAGAAGCTTTGTAAGTCTGCTGGACTACAGCACAGAAGAAATCCGCTATATTCTCGACCTGGCCATCCGCATGAAAAACGACTACAAGGCCGGTAAACGCGAAACTCCGCTGGCCGGAAAAACGCTGGCCATGATTTTCCAGAAGCCTTCACTGCGCACCATGGTTTCTTTCCAGACTGGTATGCATCAGCTTGGCGGCCATGCCATTTACCTCGGCCCGGATCAGATCGGCATCGGCAAGCGCGAAACAACCGAAGATATCGCCATCGTGCTTTCGTCCATGGTTGACGGCATAATGGCGCGCACATTCGATCACGCCATTGTAGAAGACCTGGCGAAATACTCCTCGAAGCCGGTTATCAACGGCCTGACTGACTTCAACCATCCCTGCCAGATCATGGCCGACTTCCAGACCGTGCTGGAACGTCGCGGACGCCTCGAAGGTTTGAAGCTGGTTTACATCGGAGACGGAAACAACGTGGCGACATCACTGATGTTCGGCGCCGCCCGCATGGGAATGGAAATGGTGATGGCCACCCCAGAAGGTTACAGTGCAAATCCGAAAGCGCTTGAAATTCTGAAAGAGAAAGTACCCGGATTCGAAGTCAAGCACTACATCGATCCGATGGAAGCCGCAGTCGGCGCGGACATTCTCTGCACAGACGCATGGTTCTCGATGGGCCAGGAAAAAGAAGCCGAAGCGCGCCGCAAGATTTTCGGCAAATACAAAATCGACGTTCCGATGATCGACATCGCCGACCCGGAATGCGTGGTGCTGCACTGCCTGCCGGCGCACTATGGCGAAGAAATCACACACGAGGCCGTACGCCATCCGCGTTCGGCGGTTTATCAGGAAGCGGAAAACCGTCTGCATGCCCAGAAAGCCATCATGGCTCTGCTGATGGGCTGAAAGCATCAGTCTGCGCAATAATAAAAAAGCAATCGGGGCGCGCCGCAGGCGCGCCCCGATTTATTTCTGTCAGCCAGCCGCATCTGTACCACGGCGCTGCATTCCGAATTCTGGAATGCGCGCGCGAAGCGCGCGCATTCAACATGCGGAAAAGCTCCACGCTCTTCAGCTCACAACAATCCTTTATAAAGCTTAAAATGGCGTTCGGCCACCGAGGCTGTGGATGATGCCTCGGCGCAATGTTCGATCTTCTGCAGCAGTTCGGCGCGCGGAGCGGAATCGCTTAGGAGCCAGGCCATTTTCTCCGCCCAGGACGCAGGCGAATATCCCGTCACCATGAGATCACGTGACACATGCAGACCGATCTCCTCGAACTTCGGACCATCGGAACACAACATCAGTTTGCGCGCCGCCAGCGCCTGATGAGCAACTCCCGACGCAGACCCGTAACCCTGCCGGTAAGGCAGAAGCACAACATCGGCGGCGGAGTAATAGTCTTCAACATCTTCCTGTGGAATGAATTGATTCACGGCGTGAATGCGATAACGCAGATTGCCGGAATTTACGATGCGCTTCAAATATGCGTGATACATATTGTTGTACCAGGTGCCGCCGGCAATGGAACCGGCGATGAGCAGACGGGCTTCCGGCACTTTTTCCAGAAGCATCGGCATGGCCTTCAGGACGGTGTGCAGATTTTTCTGAATGTGAATGAAGCCGAAAAACAACAGCAGAGGTGCGTCGCCCGGAATTTCGAGACGCTCACGCAAAGCGGCTCCGTTGCCGTGCATGGCCGGGCCTGTCCAGTGCGGTATTTCAGAAATCCTGTCAGAAGCAATGCCCTGAGATTCAAGAATCTTCGCCATCGAAGGCTGATGAACAACGATCGCATCGCACAGAGTCGCAAGTTTGCGATGAAACGCCACGGCGTGCGGTTTGCGTTCGATGATGCCTGAAAGCAGCGTATAAACAGTATGCAGCGTAACAACGCGCCGGATGCCCATCCGGCCAAGTTCATCCAGAAGCTCAAAAAAAGCCCCTCCCATGCCGAAGAGGTCCGGAGTGTGCTGGAAATGCATGATGTCCGGCTGATTACGGGCAGCAGCAGCCAGCAGAGGGCGCAGAAAATCGACTTTTTTCTTGAAAACCGGCTCAACGCGGAGCGGTTCTCCGGCGGCCTCGGATTTGTCGTCGGCAAAAATCGAGACTTCAAGCCCGGCTTTCTGTGCAAGGGCTGAAGCCAGAGGAAGCGTGTATGTTGCAATGCCGCACTTTGTCGGCGGATATGTGGAAACGAAAGCGACTTTCATAGCGACTCCCGCAGCGGGATTGCGTAATGATGTGCAATACGCCGCTGTCTTTTCTAATTTGTCCTGTTGCGCAGCGCAAGCAGTTGAAATGTAGAACTATCACGAAGCAGGCATTCCCGCAACTTCAATAAAAACAAGAAATCGACCCGGCCCGTTCCATACTACTAAGTGTATACGGCATCTGAACGCGCCATGATTACCGCCGGATTTATCAGGAAAATACGGTTTATTCTTGGGGCACTTATCGCAGCGATATTCGCGTAGCCTACACCTTCGCCAGCAATACCAGCCGGGAAGAGATGCGACAGAGAGACATTGAAGAACTGAAAATGAATGAACAGACTGTGGATGGACGCAAAGCTTATTACGAAGAAGCCGCAAAACGTACCGAAGAGAAAATGTTCAGACGCAACGGCATTTCCCCGGAAACAGGCTACAAATACGAATATCTTGACGACAAGGGCAAATGGATAAATGTCCATTAATTATCATATGTTTCAGATAGTTACCGTAGCCGGGTCAGGCGGATATCCATACAGGAGTCCGCACAGTAAAAAAACAGCCAGATAAACCGGATATTCTGAAAACCGCCGAAGCACTGTTGCAGGCCGGCGCAACTTGCATTCATCAAAAGATTTCAACGGTTTTTCTTTGTGTCACGCCTGCATGATGGTAGCATAACGTCTGAAGAAGTGTTCAAAACCACTTGATTTCAAGGAAATACGATGATTTTCAGAATAATCATACTGTTGGCAATAGTTGTTGGCATGGGGTTCTTCATCGTAGACAAATGCAGTGAGGAAAAAAACGCCCAGAATACCGCAGCCGGCCCCGGAACAATAAGCAGCATCCCGACCGGCAACAGCAACGCTCTCAGCAGAAAGCCGGCGCCCCGCCGACCCAATTCCGTCGGAAACGCCGGGGTAGGATACAAATACGAATACCAGGACGAAAACGGTCTGTGGCATCCGGTAATGGAATTCTCCCAGATTCCTGAACGTTATAAAAGTCATTTCAGGCCATTTGCTGCGCAGCAGGCCGCTGCGGCCCCAGCCGGAAACAACTCGGAGCCCGCCGCACAGAGCCAGACACAGCCAACGCCACCCGCAGTCGAAAACAATCAAGGTGCCCCTGAGAACAAGGGAGGCACCGAGGACAGTGGCACCTCGGAATTTGAGAAGCAAATGAAAGAAAACGAAGCAAAACACCGGGAAATGGCGGCGAAATGCAAAAACCTCGACCAGCAGCTTGCCAGCGCCAGAAAAGCATGGGACGAAGTGAAAGATAAAATTCCTCCCTGCCAGCTGAAGGAGGAAGACTGCTATGAAAAATATGACCAATACAAGGAAAAACTGAAAAACGACGTTAACCGGCTCGAAAAGGAATATAAAGATTGCCGTGAAGATGCACGAAGAGCCGGAGTTCCTCCCGGATATTTCCGATAAAAACTGCTTTCGCCGGAATAAATCATAATCAGAGACTGTTTCTGTAGAACATCCGCCGGGTATCGCGAATGCTCAGACCGGGTGGCTTTTTTGAGCCGTTCTGTTTGACAAACGCGGAATCGTTATTATATTGGCCCGCAATTGGAGCGCCTGAGGCGCTTTTGGCAGAGTTGAGTTTAACATTGAGGAGGTCAGACGAGGTTGCGATGATAAGCATTACGAATCTAACCAAAAAGTACGGCCCTGTCACAGCAGTGGACAATATCTCACTGGAAGTGAAGAAGGGCGAAATTCTGGGCTTCCTCGGCCCCAACGGCGCAGGGAAGACCACCACGCTGAAGGTCATAACCGGCTATCTTTCGCCGACAACCGGGCAGGTTTCGGTAAAAGGCGCCGACACTCTCAAAGACCCTCAGACCGTCAAGCGCAGCATCGGCTACGTACCCGAAAGCTTTCCGCTTTACGAAGACATGATGGTCTACGATTATCTGGCGTGGGTAGCCGAAATACGCGAAATTCCAGCCGAAAAGCGGGCGGCGCGTATTCGCGAAATAGCCGATGTCTGCGGAATTGTCCAGGTGATGCACAAAGACATCTCCGAACTGTCGCGCGGCTATCGTCAGCGCGTCGGTCTGGCGCAGGCCATGATTCACGACCCTGATATTCTGCTTCTGGACGAGCCGACCTCCGGCCTAGACCCCAACCAGATTGTTGAAATACGCAATCTCATAAAGAAAATCGGCCAGGAAAAAACCGTCATTCTGTCTACGCACATTCTACCCGAAGTGCAGGCCACCTGTACCCGCGTCATAATCATCAACAAGGGAAAAATCGTAGCCGACGGCACACCGGAAGAGCTGCTCAGCAAGAGCACTGCGGCCAACCGCGTACATCTGCAGTTTGCCGAACATTACGACGCCATAGCCGACAACCTGAGGCGGGTAGATTTTGTTGACAACGTCATCAAAGTGGAAAAGGCCGGGGAGCGCCAGCCGGTTTACGTGGTCGAAACAAAGAAAGACCGCGACATCCGCGCCAAGCTTTTCCAGCTTGCGGTTTCGAAGAACTGGACCCTCCTGGAAATGCATTCCGAGACGGCCAGCCTCGAAGACGTGTTCCACCAGCTGACTACAAACTAAGGAGGCACGCAAATGAAGTATATATGGTCGATATACAAAAAAGAGCTGCGCTCCTATTTCAATTCACCGGTTGCATACATCGTCAGCACAGTCTTCCTGCTGCTTTCCGGCTGGATGTTCTTTCAGCAGTTCTTCCTTATGGGTCAGGCTTCGATGCGCGCCCTATTCGGCATCATGCCCATGCTTTTCATTTTCTTTTCCCCGGCAATCACAATGCGACTGCTGGCCGAAGAAAAGAAAACCGGCACCATCGAACTGCTAATGTCGCTGCCGGTGCGCAACATCGACATTCTGATGGGCAAATACCTGGCGGCGCTGTCGCTGCTGGTAATTACTGTGCTGCTTACCGTGCCTTACGGCCTGGTGATTTCCTTCATCGGTCCGCTTGACTGGGGTCCGGTCATCGGCGGGTACATCGGAATAGTCTTCCTCGGCGCCGGGTATCTGGCGCTGGGCATGTTGACTTCCACCGCCACTTCAAATCAGATAATAGCCTTCATTCTGGGTCTGGCGCTGTGCTTCGTGTTCTTCATCATGGACAAAATTCTGCCCTTCCTGCCGGACTTCAGCGTGACTTTCTTCCAGTATCTATCGCTGGATTATCACTTCAACAATATCGCCCGTGGCGTTATCGACACACGCGACGTCATTTTCTACCTGTCGTTCATCGCAGGCACAATGACGATTTCGTCGTTCGCCATGGAAAGCGAAACGTGGAGATAGGAAGGAAGAATGAAAATGGCTAACAAAGAAAAACTCAAGGCCCGGAGCAGCAGCGGCGTTTTCGTTCTGATTTTCCTGGGCATCATGGTTCTTGTAAACGTTATGTCAGTGCAGATATTCGGTCGCCTGGACCTGACCGAGAATAACGAATTCTCGCTGTCGGACGCCTCCAAGGCCATAATGAAAAACCTCGACGATCAGGTGCTGGCCAAGGCTTATTTCACTCAGGACCTGCCCGCCCCCTACAACCAGAACGCCGCATTCCTGAAAGACCTCTTCGAAGAATATCAGGCTTATGCCGGCGGAAAATTCCGGTTCGAGTTCATTGATCCGGGTGAGGACGAACAGATTAAAATGGAATTGAGCATGAGCGGCATTCCGCCGGTCCAGATTCAGGTCCTCGAAAACGACGAGTTCAAAGTCAAGCAGGTGGCGATGGGCATAGTGTTTTATTATGCCGACAAAAAAGAATCCATCCCGGTAGTAAAATCCACCAGCGGACTCGAATACGAAATCACTTCGCTTATCCGCAAGCTCACATCCGACAAACTCAAGACGGTCGGATTCCTGCAGGGCCACGGCGAGCCTTCGTTGCAGCAGAACATGTCTGAAGCCAGCAAAATGATTCAGAAGAATTACGCCACCCGCGACCTCATCCTGGGCGAAAACGATTCAATTCCCGACGATATCGACACGCTGGTAATCATTTCCCCCAAGGAAAAACTGTCCGAAAAAGCCCTGTACGAAATAGACCAGTTCATTATGAAGGGCAAAACGGCGGCATTCCTGGTAGACCGTTACGATGTCGATCTGCAACAGTTCAACGCAAAGCCTCTGGACACCGGCATTGAAGAGCTGCTGAAAAATTACGGCATCACGCTCAATTCCGAACTGGTGCTGGACGTGCAGAACAAGCGCATCAACGTAGCCACTCAGCAGGGCATGATGCAGATTCGCAACATTATAAATTATCCCTATATTCCGGTCATTACCGACTTCAAAGAAGGCAGCACGCTCTTAAGCGGCATGGAAGCCCTGTCTTTCCCCTTCATGTCGTCGCTGCAGGTGGCCGCCAGCACGCCGAAGATCGAATATGAAATTCTGGCGCAGACCTCGCCGCGTTCGTGGGCTGCTCCGGCTACGGAAAGCCCTAATCCAATGCAGCGTCACGTTCCGACCGAAACAAGCAAGATGGGTCCCTTCCCCGTCATCGTTTCAGCCAGCGGAAATTTCACCAGCAGATATGCATCCGCCGATTCATCGAAAGAAGGTCTGGAGTTTCTTGAAAACGCCAACCCCATTCCAGAAAGCACCGAGTCGCGTATTCTGGTGGTGGCTGACGGCAACTTCATGCAGGACGATTTTCTTGACGGTCCCAACCTGGTTTTCTTCGCAAACATCATCGACTGGCTCTGCCAGGACGAATCGCTCATTTCGATCCGCGGGCGCGGCGTCACCGACCGCCCACTGGAACCGCTTGAGAACTGGGAAAAGAACGTCATCAAATATTTCAACCTGCTGGGCATTCCGCTGCTGCTGATCGCTTACGGATTCCTGCGCTTCGCTCTGCGCAGAGCCCGCAAATCCGGTCTGGCCGCCGGCAACAGATAAATCAAGGAGCAAGCCATGTGGTGGAAGAACAAACTTGTCGTCTCGGCAGCCGTCTTCGTGATTCTGCTGCTGCTGGTGGTACTATTCAGAGAAGACCCTTACGAGGCCGGAAAGCCTGAAAACTTTGACGGCGTCCTGCCTAAAATCGAAGCCGGTTCGCTCGACAAAATCGAAATTACACAGGGCGAAGAATCTTTTACAGTCGAGAAACGCGGCGAGGACTGGCTGATTACAGCTCCCGCCGAATACAAGACGGACGAGAGCTGGAAAACCGCCATCGTCGATAAGCTGGAAGGTCTGAAGGTCACGCGTCTGGCCTCGGACAAAAAAGAAAAACACGCCGGCTTTGAGGTTGACGACAAAGGCTCGCGCGTAAAAGCCTATGCCGCCGGTCGTGAGGTGCTGTCACTTATCGTCGGAAAAATCACGCCCGATTATCAGTCAACTTTTGTGCGCACCCCCGATTCGGAAAAGGTTTTTGTGGTGGACGGCGCCATAGCCGGCAGCTTTAAAAAA
>JAKQSH010000079.1 GCA_029570245.1 Deltaproteobacteria bacterium
CCCATTCGGCACGGGCCGTAGTGCGCGCATGCTGCAGACCCGGCGGAAGCAGATTTGAATTCCGTGCGTAAGCAGACATTTTCACATTACCTGTAGTTGATGGTTGAAACCCGACCGGAGGCGGCGTTTTCGTCGCTGATGAAATAATCCAAAGTATCTCCGGGATGATCGACCGTAAAACGCTCGTCCTCGCGGTCGTAAACTTTCACTTTCTCGAAGCGGCCTTCCCGCCAGCAGGAGCCTTCCAGCGATACGATGAGGCTGTGACAGCCGCTGGAAACAAGAATGCGGTTTTCGTCGAAGAGGCGGTTGACCAGATTGGTGCGTCCGCGCACGGGCCGGTTGGCGTCGCCGCGCCGCACGCGCATGGCCAGCGGCCTTATGTACGCCAGACGCCGCCTGATGATGTCGTAATCGTTTTCACCGGAACGCGTGTCGCGCGCATATCCGGAAGCGTCGCCGTGCACGACGATTCCTCCGGCGTGAGTCCCGTAGCGGTCGAGTATGGCCGAGCAGAGGCTGTCGGTGTCGGAATCGAAGAGTGCGAATTCATCGGTGCAGCAGAAAAGATCGGCCTTCACCTGCCACACCGAACAGTACATGAAGCCCACATTGAAATCGAAGCTCAGGTGCAGCGGCAGGCCGCCGTCGCAGTGCAGTTCGCGCCGTACATGGCGTCCGGCGTTGAATGCGTGATACACACGTCCGGCGGACACGTCCAGAAAGGCTCCGTCGCGGCGGATTTCGCGTTCGCGCTGGCCGTACTGGGCCAGTACGGCCTCGACATCGGCGGCGCCGACATACGGATTATCGTCCACCGCCAGCCGATGCACCGAGATTTCGGGGTCTTCGTGGCTGCGCAGATAAAGCCTGCGATAAATCCAGTTCAGGCCCGAAAGCGGCGTAAGCGTCAGCAGCACGCGTCCCGAACGGTCCAGCGTGCGCATGAGGCATTCCTTGAATATTTCCTCTTCCGGTTCTTCGTCGAACCAGACGAAGTCCAGCGAGGTTCCCTGAAGGCGGCGGCGCTGCTGATCGCAGGAGTGAAAGCGCAGCACCGAGCCGTTTACGAAGCGCAGCACACGGTTGGTGAAGCCGGATTCGGGCGAATATGCGCCGTAGGCCACCAGCGCCGGATCGGGTGCGCCGTCGGCGTTTTTGGGCAGATATTTGAAAATCTTGGCCTGCTGCACTTCGACCGAGGTGCCGTAGTCGGTGGTTACGGCCCATATTTCGCAACGGCTGCGCAGGGCGCGTTCAAGCGTTTCCACCGCGCCCAGTTCGGTCTTTCCCGAACGGTTTCCGCCGTGAACCAGGCGGATGCGGCTGGAGTCGCCCAGCACCGCCGCCTGTGCCGGTGTGGGCCTGAAATATTCGAGCGGGCGTCCGGCGATGCGCCGCTCCAGTTCGGCGTTAATCCTGGCCAGCTTTGAAGCGGCTACCCCGGACGATTTCGAGCAGTCTTTCGGATTCATTGCACAATTCTTCAACGCTGATTCTCCCCATCGAATCCTCAGGGCCGTTTTCTTCCGCAGGCAGCCGCTCCATGACGGCGACCATGTCCTTTATTATGGCCATTATCTGTTTCACGTCGCCGACGCCGGGTGTGGCGTTTCCCTCGTCTGCGCCCTCGCTTATCCACTGTTCTATGAGTTCAAGCATGCGTTCGAGGATGCCGCCGATTTTTTCGCGCCGTTCTGCGCCGCAGTTGCACAGATCGCTGTTGTTTCCGCTCATGTTCTCCTTCCTCAGGCAAACCCGTTCTTCAGACACACAGGTACGGACAGACGCGGATTGTTTTTCCGCGCCTGAAGAACACGCCGATTTTGAGGCAGTCTTTGGCACCCCTCAAACTAAGCACGAAAGTCTTTTCCGCAACAAAACTGCCTGAAACTGCCTGCATTCTGCCTGCTTACGCCGTCTTCTGCCTGCAGTTTCGTTCAAACTGCCGACAGAAACGGCAGCGGTCCGTCGTGCGGCGCGTCATTTCAGCCGAAAAGACTGTCCGTGCAGTTGCACTTGCCTTCTGGTAGTACATCTATATGGCAGAAACAAGTAATCCTCCGGCGCGTTCCGCCGGGCAGCGGGTCAATTTCATCCGGCTTCAGCGATTCTTGCCGGAATGACGTTTTTTTCGCTCAAAACCTGAACTTTCCCTGCCCGGCAGTGAAACAGCCCGGACCAGCCGGACTCAATAATGCAAATTCTCCATTTTTTAGCTTGCATTTGCCGAATTTGAGATTATTTTTCGGGATGCGTGAAGTTCTGGAGGTTATTATGCCAATTTATGAATACACATGCTCGGAATGTCATTCAAGAATTGAACTCATACAGAATGTGGGAGCCGCAGCGCCCGACATCTGCCCGCAGTGCGGCGCGCTCGCCAGTCTCCGCAAGGCCGTGACCAGCGCCTCTTTTGTACTCAAAGGCGGCGGATGGTACGAGACGGACTTTAAAAACAAGGGTGCCTCATGCGGCAGCGAAGGCAAGTTTTCGGGACGCAAACCCGACCACTCCGACAGCTGTCCCGGCTGCTGCGGCTGCACGGCCAAATCTACTGAAAATACTAAAGAAAGCCCCAAAACGGCCTCCGAAAGCTCTGAAAAGAGCGCCGCAGCCCCAAAATCCTGAAAAAGTCCAAAAAAAACGCCTTTCAGGCACATAAAAACTTGACACAACGGACATTCTGGACTTAGACTACGCCACCGTGCATTGAACCGTTACATCAGGAGAGTTCTGGTATGTACGCAATTATGAAAACTGGTGGAAAACAGTACACCGTAAAAGAAGGCGACCTGCTTCGCGTGGAAAAACTCGAAGGCGAAATAGGTCAGGAGCTGGTGCTCAACGAAGTCCTGCTGATCGCGGACGCCGGTAAATACACCATCGGCAAGCCTGTAATTGAAGGCGCCAGCGTGACCGCCGAAATCGTCGATCAGGACAAGGCCAAAAAGATTCTGGTTATGCACAGAAAGCGCCGCAAGGGCTTCAAGAAGCTGAACGGACACCGTCAGCCATACACCGAAATCAGAATCAAAAGCATCGCTTCCTAAGCGGCAAGGAGTCAGGTCATGGCACACAAAAAAGCAGGCGGAAGTTCCAGAAACGGAAAAGATTCCCAGGGTCAGCGTCGCGGAGTGAAATGCTTCTCCGGCGAGCATGTTACCGGCGGCAGCATTCTGGTTCGTCAGGTCGGACAGAAAGTCCATCCGGGACGGAACGTCGGCATGGGCAAGGATTACACCCTTTTCGCCAAAATTGAAGGCATCGTCGATTACGAAACTTACGGTCGCGAAAACAAAAAACGCGTACACGTCAGACCCATCGAAGCTTAATTAAACACCAACGGTTCGAAGCACAGCGAATTGATGCACACGCCGCCCGGAGTCCGTAAAAGGCTCCGGGCGGTTTTTTTGTCTGCGCGCCCTTGCGCTTATAGTTTGCAAGGACGGACTTAACAATGTAGTCTGTGGGCGCCTGGAAATTTTACGAAAGGAAACTCAATGCCGCGCTGGGTTTATGGAATACATCCCGTCGAAGAGGTGCTGCTGAAAAAAGGCGGCGAATGCGATCTGCTGCTGATTAAGAAAGACAACAACAACAAGGCTCTCAAGCGCATAGAAGCCCTGGCCCACAAAGAAAACATAAGGGTGCGCTTCGCCGAGCCCGCCGAACTCTCGCGCACCTGCGACGACGGCAATCATCAGGGTGTGGCCGCCCGCCTGCCCGACTACAGATACGCCGATTTCCACGACTGGCTCGAAGGTCTGAAGGCGAAATCGCCCATGCCCGACGTGCTGGTGCTGGACGAACTGCAGGACCCGCACAATCTGGGCGCGGTGCTGCGCAGCGCCGACTGCTTCGGCATCGGCGGCGTGGTTATAGGGCGCGAGCGCAGCGTACAGGTGACGGAAACCGTGGTGCGCACCTCCGCCGGAGCCGCCGACTGGGTGCCGGTGGCGCAGGCCGTCAACACGGTGCGCGCCCTCGAAGACCTCAAGCAGGCCGGCTACTGGATTGTCGGCACCGTGGTCGGAGCCGAAACCAGCATCTATCAGCTCAAGCTCGACTTCCCCTGCGTCTTCGTGATGGGCTCGGAAGAAAAAGGTCTGCGCCAGCTGGTGCGCAGTCATTGCGACTACCTGGTGGGGCTGCCCAGCGTCGGACACGTCGATTCTCTGAATGTTTCGGTGGCAACCGGAATCGTGCTCTCCGAAAACTTCCGCCGCAAAAACGGCCTTTAACGACGACATTCTGCGCGCCATGCACAGCGTCAGACGACACGGAAACGCGCCGTACTCCATAGTAATGCTGCACGGCGGACCGGGCGCATGCGGAGAAATGGCGCAACCGGCGCGTGAGCTCTGCGCCCTTACTGGACGCGGCGTTCTCGAAACGCAGCAGTGCGCCCACTCGATAAATGCGCAGGTTGAAGAACTGGCCGGACAACTGAAATCGTCGGCGACGGCGCCGGTGACGCTGGCCGCTTATTCGTGGGGCGCATGGCTGGCGCTGATTTTCTGCGCGCGCCATCCGCAGCTGGTAAAAAAGCTGCTGCTGATTTCATGCGGCCCGCTCGAACAGAAATACGCCGCAGCCGTGGAGAGCACGCGCATGTCGCGTCTTGACTCCGAACAGCAACGCGACTGGGCCGCGTCGTTAAAGGCGCTCGGCGCAGGCGTCCCGGATTCGCACAGAAAGATTCTGCTGCACAGACTGCATGAACTCACCGCAGTCTGTGACTGTTTCGACCCGCTGCCGCCTGAAGATGCGAACGCCGATGCAGTCGATTTCAGAAGCGACATATTCGAGAAAGTGTGGCCGGAAGCCTGCGAACTGCGCCGCAGCGGAGAGCTGCTGGAATGTGCGCGGCGCATAGTCTGTCCGGTAACGGCGCTGCATGGAAATTTCGATCCGCATCCTTCCGAGGGAGTGCGCAAACCGCTTTCCGAACTGCTTCAGAATTTCAAGTTCATCGAGCTTGAAAACTGCGGACACGTCCCCTGGCGCGAACGTCGCGCACACGACGAATTCATGCGCCTCCTTAGCGCCGAGCTTGCATGAACGCAACAGAACATCCACCTTGCAGATGTTTACCGACACATGGAATATCAATTTAAAATCAGTACATACTGAAACTCCGTCTGGATTACACGGCATCTGCGACACTGGAAACATCAGGCGTAAAAGCCTTTCCGCCGCCTGCTTTTTTCGTTCGTGCAGAAATGTATGGCGTGTAAAAATGTGAAAAAAACGACATGAACGATAAAAAAAATTTCCAATCTTAAAAGGCGATTCAGTATAATAACGGTGGAAGAAAAGAAGTACACTTCCACTTGTGCAGGGTGCTGATAAGGAAGCAAAAAATATTTTCTACAGGGGTTGCGTTGCCGGGGCTGCATTTCCGGGTTGTGTTCATGCTGTTTATACTCAATATTTAATCCCCCCGACAACTTCTGCTTATGATGTTCAGGTTCTCCGCTTCGTTGTTTCATGTGTGAACCGTTACGAGAAACGCTTCGCGCATATGTTCCTTGTTGTCGCGGCTTCGTTGTTTGAAAACTCTTTCAAAAAAACAAACGATTCGATTGAACCAAGAAAGGAAATCAGTATGTCGGAGATTAAAGACACAAAGAAGGAAGAAAAAGCCCCAGCAAAAAAGGCCGCCAAGAAGCCCGAATGCAAGGCCCCCTGCTGCAAAGGCGCAACCAAAAAGGCTGAGCCGAAAAAGGTAGTCAAGGCTGCGAAGCCCGCTGCACCCAAGGCCGCCAAGCCCGCGAAGCCCGCTGCTCCCAAGGCCGCCAAGCCCGCAGCACCCAAGCCGGTAAAGCCTGCAAAGCCCGCTCCGGTCAAGAAGTAAAGACAGCAGCACTGTAGAAGTAAAGTTTCCGGTGCGGCGCGAAAGCGAAACGCGCGCCGCACGTTTTTTTGTTCTTCCGCCTCATATGCCGCGATGATGCGGAAGCCTGAATCAGGTGGAATGCACCATCTGTCACTGCTCAATGCGCATGCCGAAAAACCGGCAGATATCATTCTGCACCGGCTCTGCGGATAATGCGGGTTTCCGCCTGTGCGGCGGACACGTTTTCCACGTCTTCTGAGATAAAGGAAAGGCGCGACGGCCAATCGACCGTCGCGCCTTTTTTGTTTACGGGAGCTGCACCCTTATTTTACCGGGCGCTCAAAGAGGCCGGCGGCACCCATGCCGCCGCCGATGCACATCGACACTACGCCGTAACGGGCGTTTCTGCGTTTGAGTTCGTACACCAGCTGAGTGGTGAGCTTGGCTCCGGTGCAGCCCAGCGGATGTCCCAACGCAATGGCGCCGCCGTTGGGGTTGATGCGATCCATGTACTTTTCGATGCCGAGTTTGCGCACCGAATACAGCGCCTGGCTGGCGAAAGCTTCGTTGATTTCCCACAGATCGACATCGTCAACCGTGATGCCCGCCTTCTCCATGAGCTTGGGAATGGCGTAAGCCGGACCGACGCCCATTATGTTCGGATCACATCCGGCCACCTGGTAGTTGACGAAGCGCGCCAGTATTTCAAGACCGCGTTTGTTGGCTTCCTCTTCCGTCATAATCAGCACGAAGGCTGCGCCGTCGTTCATCTGTGAAGAGTTGGCTGCGGTCACGACGCCGCCGATTTTGAAGGGCGGCTTCAATGCGGCCATGGCTTCCAGCGTGGATTCGCGCGGGCCTTCGTCCACTTCGAGTACGCCTGTGACTTTCTTGCCGTTTTCCCATGTCTCATAAGGAACCGGCACGCACTGCTCTTTAAAGACTCCGTCCTTCAGCGCTTTGAGTGCGCGACGATTGGATTCCAGACCGAATTTGTCGAGCTCTTCGCGGGTAAGGTTGAATTCCGCGCCGTAGCGATCGACGACGTTTTCGGCGGTGTTGCCCATGTTGATGAAAACCGCGATGTTTTCGGTTTCGGTGACTTTTGGATTGCCGACGAACTTGTTGCCGCCCATGGGCACCATGCTCATGGTTTCGGCGCCGCCGGCGATAACGATGTCCTGGAAGCCGGCCATTACGCGCGTGCAGGCCATGGCGATGGTTTCGAGGCCCGACGAGCAGAAGCGGTTGACGGTAACGGCAGGAACGCTCTGCGGCAATCCGGCGTGCAGCGCGATGAGGCGCGCCACGTTAAGACCCTGCTCGGCTTCCGGGAAGGCGCAGCCGACGATCAGATCGTCTATTTCTTCGCCCTTTACGCCGGTTTCCTCCAGCAGCTTTCCGATAACCACTTTCGCCATGTCTTCGATGCGCGTGTGTTTGAGCGCACCGCGATTGGCCCGGCCTACCGGGGTTCTTTTTGCGGCTACTATGACAGCCTTTCTCATTTTTAAGCTCCTTTATTCTAAAGTTTCCTTGTTTGTAAGTTGCCCGCGACCGCCGACCGCGCCTAGTTGCGCAGGGGCTTGCCGCTGGTGAGAAGCGACTGCATGCGTTCGATGGTTTTGGGTTCGCCCACCAGACTCATAAACTGTTCGCGTTCCAGATCAAGCACGTACTGCTCGGAAACCGGCGACCAGGGTTCGATGTCGCCGCCGCAGAGCACCCAGGCCAGCTTGGTTGCGATCTTCTTTTCGTACTCGGTCACGAATCCGCCGCCGGCCATGTTGAAGAGGCCCACCTGGAAGGTCGCCACACCGGGCCTGCCGGGCAGCAGCAGGTTGTCGGGCTTGCGGGCCGGTTTGTATCCGGCGGTGTACATGCCCAGCACCATATTTTTGGCTTTGCCGATAAGCTCGTCGCGGTTGGCTACAATCACGTCCGAGTTGCGCAGTATCTTCATGTCTCTGGCCTCCCAGGCCGAGAGCGAAACCTTGGCCATGCCGATCTGCTCGAAGACGCGCTGCACATAGGCGAAGCGATCAACCTTCATGTCGGCGGGGATGTTTTCGAGGTAGCGTTTCAGCATTTCGACGTTGCCGCCGCCGCCCGGAATAAGGCCCGCCCCGATTTCAACCAGACCCATGTAGGATTCGGCATGCGCCACGATGGCCGATGCGCCCAGGCAGACTTCGACGCCGCCGCCCAGCACCATTCCGAATGGAGCGGCCACTACCGGCTTCGAGCTGTAATGCATGCGCTGGTTGGTTGACTGCAGATTCTTTACGGCCTGTTCAATGGGATCGAACTGCTGTCCCATGGCCAGCATCATTATCATGGCCAGATTTGCGCCGACCGAGAAATTCTCGCCCTGGTTGCCTACGACCATTCCGGCCCAGTCCGGGCTGGATTCAACCAGATCAAGTCCCTCACCGATCATGTTGGTGATGTCGTCGTCGATGGCGTTCATCTTGGAATGGAATTCACAGCAGACGACGCCGTCGCCCAGGTCGATGAGACTGGCGCTGGAATTCTTCTTGATGACGCGACCGGCCTGCTTTTCGAGTTTGAGATTGAACCAGCCTTTCTTGGTGGGAACCGGCACGTATTTTTCAGCCTTGAAGCACCAGTAATACAGTTTGCCGTTTTCGACCTTGTACCAGGTGCCGGAGGACTTCGCCAGCATCTTCTCGACCACTGCGGGAACCGCCATGCCTTCGGCCTTCATGCGAGCGACCGATTCCTTGACGCCGACAGCGTCCCACTGTTCGAAGGGGCCGAGGTCCCAGTTGAAGCCGAATTTCATGCCGTTGTCGATGTTGACCACGTCGTCGGAGATTTCACCCAGCATGGTTGCGGCATAAATGAAGCCGTGCGAAGCCAGGTCCCAGGCGAATCTGCCGTATTTGTCGTCGGCGTTGACCATGCCCTTCAGGCGCTCGCCGGGGTCTTCGGTGTTCTTTGCGATCTTGAGCGAATCGGCTCTGACCTTTTCGGTGGCCTTGTATTCGCAGGTTTTCCAGTCCAGAGTCTGTTTGCCGTCTTTGCCGCGCGTGTAGAAACCCTTCTTGACCTTGTTGCCGAAGAGGCCCTTTTCGATCATGGTGTTCCAGAAGGCCGGGGCTTTCATAAGTTCGCGCTGCGGATCGTTCGGCAGAGCCTCGTAAGTGTTCTTGAGAATCTGGTTCAGAGTGTCGTTGCCCACCAGATCGGCGGTTTTGAATGTGGCGGCCTTGTGCGCCATTGGTCCGGCGGTTACGGCGTCCACTTCGTCGATGCTCAGATCATGCGCAACCATGGCGTGGAAAGTTTTGGAAATTCCCATCACGCCGATGCGGTTGGCTATGAAGTTCGGCGTATCTTTGGCCCAGACTATGCCTTTACCCAGCACCGTTTCGCCGAAGCTCGCCAGAGTTTCGACAACTTCGGGATCGGTTTTGTCGCTTTTTATGAGCTCCAGCAGGCGCATGTAGCGCGGCGGGTTGAAGAAGTGCGTAATCATGAAGTTTTTCTGGAACTCTTCCGGGTAGCCTTCGATCATTTTATTGATTGAGATGCCGGAGGTGTTCGAGGTCACGATGGTGCCGGGCTTTATAACTTTTATGAGACGGTCGAAGAGGTTGCGCTTGATGTCCAGACGCTCCAGAACGACTTCGACAACCCAGTCGCAGTCGGCCACTTTTTCGAGATCGTCCTCAAGGTTGCCGACTTCGATGAACGAGGCGAAACGCTTGTTCATAAGAGGCTGAATCTGGCCTTTGGCCTTGACCATGCCTTCGACTGCGCCGGCTGCAAAACGGTCGCGGTTGGCTTTGACCTTCTTTTCCTCGTCAGTAAGGTTCGGTGGAACGATGTCCAGCAGTACCACTGGAACAGCGGCATTAGCGAGATGGGCGGCAATGCCGCTTCCCATTACGCCGGCGCCGATGATTGCCACCTTCTTGATTTCGCGTACCATCTGACCCTCCGTCTTTGTGTTGAAATGCATTTTTCAGCCGCTTTCTGCGGCTTCGACCTTTTATCTCAATGCGCCTTCCGGTCTGACACACCTTTCGGAAAACGCACATTGTGAATGAATTCTCATTCAGGAGAAAATCATCATATCTTAACAGTCATCTGTGTCAAGCATATTTCATACCCATACTGCGGCATTGTTTCTAATACCTGATTTCACATCAGGTTGACCCGGAAATCCTGGGGAATCTTTTCCGCCGATTTTATCAGGGTCGTCAAAATGCGGTTTATGGGCGCATCCAGGCCTTTTTCGGCGGCGATGCGCGCGATGGCGCCGTTGATGCTGTCTATTTCAGTCTGCTTGCCTAAAAGCAGGTCCGCCAGCATGGAATTGCGGTTGTTGGCGGTATTTTCGGATATTTCGATGAGTTTTCCGTACAGTTTCTCAAGATCGAGGTTTATGCCGCAGGCTTCGGCCACCATGCGGCCTTCTTCAAGAATTTCGCGAACAAAAACGCGTGCTTCGTCTATTCTGGCAATGGCGCCGTTTCTGGAACGCGTCAGGGCGCAGAAGGCGTTTATGGCCGAGTTGTATATGAGTTTGGTCCATATGGCCAGACGGATGTCCGCTTGAACGGCGCAGCGCAATCCGGCGGCATTGAAGACTGCGGCGACAGTTTCGGCTTTTGATGAGTCGCCTTCGATAACG
>JAKQSH010000094.1 GCA_029570245.1 Deltaproteobacteria bacterium
TGATGCGGCCAACGATGATACGTTTTCTGAATCCGACACAGAATTTTCTGCTGGTTGGCCAGTTCATGCATACCATGGTTCCAACCTTAAGTGACAAAGATACTAAAGAGTTGATAAACATTCCCGGTTATAACGACTGGAAAGTGGCCCGGCACACATTCACCGGTGTTCTGGTGATCGGAACGAATTATCTTCACGGCCTGCTGGCTCCACGCGTAACCGCCGCATACGTGCACCCGGAAAGCGGTTTTATTTCTACTTCTCTTGACGTGCGCCTTGGCCGTAACTGGCGTCTGCGTCTCCAGATAAACGACTTTTTCGGCGCCGATCCATACAAGGGACTGGGTTTGTTCCGCGACCGCGACGAAATAAATCTGCTCGTCCGTGCTCAATTCTGAAACCCGAGACTGAAAGGGGAATTGTGATGTCAAAGCTTGTCTCTTATATTTTTAAGCCGGCAGGACTGAGCCTTGCCTTGCTGCTTGCCTGCTGCTGCGTATTGCTGATTGACACCGCATCAGCCGGAGAATGGAAGCCCGGTCAGGTGCTTACAACCGATAACTGGGGGCGGATGGTGGGGTTTGCTCCAGACCTTAAAACGGTTGTTGCCGACAAGGGCAACGTAAAGGATTCTAATTATTCCCAATACGCCTCGGTATTGCCGCAGAGCTTCGAAACTCTTATAAAGAAATACAAAATGAAGCTCAAGTTGCGCCCATACGAACACATTCATCCGTCGCTTGGGTATATCGAAGCCACCAATAAATATGCCGGCAAGGCAACAATAATAGACAACGGGAACGATGTTCGCAAAAAAGGTATTACAAACTATGTCGCCGGACTGCCGTTTCCCGATCCCAAAAGCGGAATAGAAGTGGCCTGGAATTATCAGTATTCCTATAACGGAGACGACGGCGACCTGTATTATTCGGTTTACTGGATTTCAGCCGCCAGAGGTGTTGAACATTTCGAGGAATGGCGCTGGTACTGGATTTTCCGTACCATGCACAGAACCGATCTTGACCCGCGCCCGCATATTCCGAAATTCGAAGAGAAAAAAATCCAGTACACATCCATCACCTACGCACTTTCGCCTTACGACAAACGCGGCTTCGGAGCGCTTTACAGTCGTTCCGAAGAACCGCTCGATCAGCAGGGGCATATTTATGTTCCGGCCATGAAACGCGTTCTGCGCAATACTTTCGGAACTCGCGGCGACACCTGGAACTCGACTGATCTTCTGTATGAAGATGTGCGAGGATTCATGGGATATCCAGAATGGATGAACTGGAAGCTGGTTGGCAAAAAGACTTATCTCATGCCAATGCATGCCGGGATTCAGCTTGGAAAGGAAAACATCAAAAAAACGTTCGATCTCGACAACTGGCCGCACTGGAATCCCAGCATGCAGTGGGAACTGCGCCCGATGTACGTTGTTGAAGTAACGCCAAAGCTGCCGGACTATCCATACAGCAAAATGTACATTTATTACGACGCCGAAACTTTCCTGATTACATACAAGGAAACTTACGACAAAAAAGGCCAGCTGTGGAAACTGATTCTCATCGGCTACAACGAATCTCCCGATATGGAAGAATCGCCTCCCATTTATGGAGCCCAGCTTGTTGTGGATGTTCAGGCCGAGCACGCAACAGCTTTTCCGGTTTATGATTTCAAAGTTAATACAAATATCAACACCGATGAATTCACGGAAAGCAACTTAAGGAAAAGAGGACGATGAACATTATCGGAAAATTTTCTGTTTTCTGTCTGATGCTGTTTGCATCTGCGATGCCCTGCATTGCTGACGCCTGTGATCTGCAGAAAGAAATAAGTCACAGGGACAAATTCTACGACATAGCCGAATGGAACGGTAGTCTGTACATCGCCGGATATCCGGGCCATCTGCTTAAAAGCTTAGATTCCGGTCAGACCTGGCAGGAGATTTCCACCGGCTCCAGAGCGGCTTTCTTCTCTTTTACATACTTCGATGACAAAGTCGCACTTATAAGCGGACCCAAGGGGCTTATTCTCCGCAGCGAAGACGGCGGCGCAAGCTGGGTGAAAATGGAAACCGGCACCGAAATTCCTATTTTCGAAGTCAAGGCACTTCAAGGAACTTCT
>JAKQSH010000100.1 GCA_029570245.1 Deltaproteobacteria bacterium
CGATGCGGAACATTAAGACAGCTTTTCGGAATACCGGCCAGAGACAGGCTCTGCTTCTGCCAACGCAGATAAAGGCGCAGATCGCTCAGCAGTTCCGGCAGACCTCTTTCGTTGTCAGTTCTGCTGCTCACCGCTGTTTCCTTCGCCAGATGGAGGATTTACTGCAGCAGGAGTGACTGCCGGTGCAGCTGAAGGCGCAACTGCGGCAGTCTGTGGAGCGGCGGCGGCAGTCGGAGTTTTTTTGCGTGATCCGCGCGAACCTCTTCTCTTGCTCCCACTGCGCGAGTTGCCAGACGCCGAAGCGGCGGAAGAAGCCGAGCGTGAACCCGAACGTTTTTTGCCGTTGGCGCGCTCTTTCTGAATGACGCAGAATATTTCATGCGCGACATCGGCTTTGTCCATTATGGGCAGACTATCCGTATGACCTTTGCGGTCGATGATATGAACTATGTTGGTATCCTCGTCGAATCCGGCGCCATCCTGAGAAAGATCGTTTACAACGATGAGATCGAGGTTTTTCTGTTTCAGCTTGTTGGTGGCCTTCTGCAGAACCTGCTGTGTTTCGGCAGCGAATCCTACAAGAAACTGCGAAGCCGTCTTTTTCCGTCCAAGTTCGAAAAGAATGTCGGCGGTGCGTTCAAGGTTCAGAGCCAGCGGGCCGGGACCTTTTTCGATCTTCTGCATGTAGTAACGAGCCGGACGATAATCTGCAACTGCGGCGGCTTTGATGATGATGTGCATATCCGGCGCATATTTCATAACAGCATCCAGCATTTCAGCGTTGGAACGCACGTCTACGACTTCCACGCCATGCGGGGCGACAAGCCTGTTGGGGCCGGCCACCAGAACAACTCTGGCGCCGCGCGCGCGCGCCTCACGCGCCAGCGCGAAGCCCATTTTGCCGGAACTGCGATTTCCTATGTAACGCACCGGATCGAGGTCTTCAAAAGTCGGCCCGGCGGTAATAAGAACGTTTTCACCTTCAAGATCGTTCGAAGTGCTGGCTGCGTAAATAACTTCGTCAAGAATATGTTCGAGAGTGGCCAGACGACCCCTGCCGCTTTCACCGGAAGCCAGTTCGCCTTCTTCGGGCGGAATTATGGTGTAACGTTCCATCTTTTCGAGCTTCGCAAGATTTTCCTGCGTAACCTCGTTCTTGAACATGGCCCAGTCCATCGCAGGAGCGACAACAACATGCTTGCGGGTAGAAAGCAGCGTAGAAGTCAGCAGATCGTCGGCGATGCCATGCACGATTTTTGCTATAACGTTGGCCGTCGCCGGCGCAATAACAACTGCGTCGGCTTCACGTCCGGCCTGGATGTGATTGATTTCGCCTTCTTCGTAGCGCTTGAACGTATCGGTCCATACACGATGCTTCGACAGAGTTTCGAAGGTCAGCGGCTGCACAAATTTTGTGGCGTTTTCGGTCATAATAACGTTGACTTCAGCACCCTGCTTGACAAGCATGCGCACCAGTTCGCAGCTTTTGTAGGCGGCAATGCCACCCGTAACGCCGAACAGAATTTTCTTGCCTTTGAGAAGATTCATTTACTTTTCATCCTCCAGTTTCAGAACGGCCAGGAAAGCCTCCTGTGGAATTTCGACATGGCCGACGCGCTTCATGCGCTTTTTGCCTTCCTTCTGTTTTTCGAGCAACTTGCGCTTACGAGTGATATCGCCACCGTAACATTTGGCGGTGACGTTTTTACGGAAGGCCTTGACCGTGGTGCGGGCCACAACGCGCGTTCCAATGGCTGCCTGAATGGCGACTTCATACTGCTGGCGCGGAATGAGTTCCTTCATTTTCTGGCACAGAGCCAGACCGCGATTGTATGCCTGGCTGCGATGAACGATGGTGCATAGAGAATCAAGTTCTTCGCCGTTAATAAGAATGTCGATCTTCACCAGGTCTGATTTCTCGTATCCTAAAAGCTCGTAATCGAAAGAAGCGTAACCTCGCGAAACCGATTTGAGCTTGTCGTGGAAATCCAGAATAATTTCGTTTAGCGGAATCTTGTACTCCAGCTGCATGCGGTTGCCGCTTACATAATTCATGTTCAGCTGGATTCCGCGCCGCTCTTCGCACAGCTTAAGCACCGGCCCGATGTGTTCTTCAAGAGTATGAATATTGATGTGAACCATCGGTTCTTCGATGGACAGAATTTTCATGGCATCCGGCATAAGCGAGGGATTGTCGATCTGCATCACCTCGCCGTCCTTCATGTTTACACGGTAGATAACGGTCGGAACGGTGGTAATTACGGACAGATCGTATTCACGGTCAATACGCTCGCAGACTATTTCCATATGCAACAGCCCCAGATAGCCGCAACGGAAACCGAAACCAAGCGCCTTCGAACTTTCGGGCTCGAAAGTAAAGGCGTAATCGTTGAGCTTGAATTTTTCGAGAGCCTCACGCAATGCCACATAATCGTCGGTGTCGGTCGGATAAAGCCCGGAAAACACCATGGGCTTGACCTCCCGGAAGCCCTCCAGCGGAGCCTTGGCCGGACGCTCGGCAAGAGTGAGAGTATCGCCAACCCGCGTGAATTCGATTTCTTTTATGCCAACCGCAATGTAACCGACCTCACCGGAGCTGAGTTCGTCAAGTTCTATCATGTCGGGCTGAAAAACACCCAGCTTCATTATTTCGCCGGTCTTGCCGGTTCCCATAAGCAGAATGCGGTCGCCTTTGCGCACTCGTCCGGCCACCACACGCACCATAACAACCGCGCCAAGGTAGTTGTCGTACCAGCTGTCAAATACCAGAGCCTGCAAAGGCGCTTCATCATCGCCTTTCGGGGCCGGAATACGTTCGATAAGAGCTTCAATCATTTCGGGTACGCCAACTCCGGTTTTAGCGGAGACGGCAAGAGCATCGTCTGCCGGAAGACCTATGATGTCTTCGATTTCGTGGCGCACACGCTCCACATCCGCCGAAGGCAGGTCGATTTTGTTCATAACAGGCATGATTTCGAGATCGTTGTCCAGCGCCAGATAGGCGTTGGCCACGGTCTGCGCTTCGACACCCTGAGAAGCGTCAACCACCAGAATTGCACCTTCGCAGGCTTTCAGGCTGCGCGAAACCTCGTAGTTGAAGTCAACATGTCCCGGGGTGTCGATAAGATTAAGCTCGTATGTCTGGCCGTTTCTTGCCTTGTAAGGCAGCCGCACGGCCTGGGCTTTAATGGTGATGCCACGCTCACGCTCAAGTTCCATACGATCCAGGTACTGGTCTTTCTTGTCGCGCGGGTTCATCAGCCCGGTTATTTCAAGCACACGATCCGCCAGCGTGGATTTACCGTGGTCGATATGCGCTATTATGGAAAAATTTCTGATGTGATCCTT
>JAKQSH010000104.1 GCA_029570245.1 Deltaproteobacteria bacterium
CGATGCGCTGATCCGTTCGTACCAGTGGTATCTGGACAATAAACACAAAATCCACCAGGGAACAGGCGTTACACATCGCATAGCCTGGGACCAGTCAATACTGGGCGTATTCAAAAAGTTCCTGAAGTTCTGAAGCGAAATCGAACCAGAAACAAAAGCCGGGCGACATGCCCGGCTTTTTTATTATGAGCTTCACAAAATCAATCCGTGCCGGAGTCAGGTTTGCGAGAAAATTCAAACAGTGAATTCTGATGTGACAAATTTCAACAAAAAAGCTTGCACACCTCAATCCGTTAAAATACGATGTATAAAAATAGCAGCTCGAATGTCCTTTCTTTATTTGTTGCCGGATTTTATCAACCAAGTCACACAAAGGAAATGACGGATGCCCTGCCCGAGAGTACCTGGTTCATGGCCCCGAATGTTTAAACTGCTCACAATCTGCGCCTGCCTGCTGAGTGTGTTTATTTTACCTTCTCAACTGCTTGCAGGAGCGATGCAGGACATCGGATACGACGCCTCGGCAGTTGGAGGCGCCAATGGCGATATTGTCTTCGGTAAAAGTTACGGAGTAATTTTCAGCAATCCGGCTATTATGAGCCGCATCAGACCGCACGGCGGCATAGGCTTCACGCTCTACAAACCGGAAATGAAAGTTAAGCTGAAAATGACGGCGGAAGAACGCACCGCCGCAGGGCTGGACATTCCATACGCAATTTTCAACGCAGTCGATAAGGCCGGCGCCTACTCATGGGAAACGCCCAACCGCCCGCAGCCGACAGTGAACCTGCCGCATCGCGCCCGCGACACCAGCATCAGCGCCCCGCAAACGGCAATCACCGCCGGCGGACTTATGGACTTCGGCCTTCCCGGCTTCCGTCTGGGCGGAGCTTTAGTGCTGCCGATGATTTATCAGGCCAACCTGAATACTCACTATTACGACGAACGCGAGGCCGACTTCTCAAACCAGATACACCCGGCGCGTTTCGGCGAATGGTCGCCGGTTGTGACGGGACTGGTCGGTGCGTCGTACTGCCCGCACTTTTTCGACTACATTTCTCTGGGTCTGGCTCTTCAGATCAGCATCACAACCAAGGCGGATGTCGATCTTTACATGGCCGACATAACCAGCGACGACTACAGCAATCAGAATGTGGGAATGAAGGCCGGACTCAAGTTCCGCCCGATAGTAGGATTGCAGGCCGAAATGCCGCATCCGGTCGATTTCTGGGCGCTTGGATTCACCTGGCGCAACGAGTCATACATAGATGTTGACGGCAGCGGAGTGATGGAGTTGCGCGGCTATTTCGAACCCAATGACGACCCGCAGAATATGGATAACATCCCGCGTGTTGTAGAGCAGAAATTCAAAATGGCTCTCGACTACGAACCGATGGAGGTTGCCGCCGGTACCGGCTTCCGTTACAAAGGCTGGAACTCGCAGATCGGCGTAACATGGAGCCGCTGGAGCAAATTCCGTGATCCGCACGGCGAAACCCCGCAACGCGCCGCCGTATGGCAGGACAAGCGCGCCACAAAATACTCGGATGAATCCAGCTCTTATTATGGAACCTATTCTTTCGGAGACAACAATCATTTCAAGTGGAAAGATACGGTAAACGTAACAGCCAACACCAGTTACAATTATCTCGAAGAAATCGGCGTCAACTGGGTGTCGATGCGGCTTGGCTTTGCATATAAACCTTCGCCGGTGCCAGTGCAGGAGGGACGCACCAACTACGCCGATACAGACACATGGTGCGCAGCCTTCGGCCATCGCATTGAGTTCGACATCAAAGACAGATATCGCTTCTGGTTCGATCTGGGACTGCAACTCTGGCTGCTGGCCGCACGTAATACATATAAGATCGTCGGACACGATGCAGATGGAAATCCGCTGTTTTACGACGAGTTTCCGGACACACTGGTGGACAAGAACACCGGAGAATCGTTCGTTATTGCCCAGGGATTGCAGACCAACAACCCGGGCTTTCCGGGCTATCGTCTGTCGGGCTGGATGCTGGTAACCAGCGCCACCGTCAACCTTGAATTCTGATAATCGAGGCTGCCATGAGAAACTTCTTATGTACTATATGTATTACAGCTGTTATCGCCACCTTGTTGAGCGCCTGCGAAAAAACCGAAAACGGCATGGTCACTGACGAAGAACTGAATCACAAGACCTGCACGCAGAACAGCGACTGCCTGCCTGTCGGCTACTGTGGTGAAAAAGGCTTCTGCCAGTCGGATTGCCGCACAGACGCCGACTGCTACATGATGAACCCGGATTATATCTGCCTTGACTACCGTTGCGTCGATCCAGAAGCGATTATCGACGGTGACGGTGAGGACGACGCAGAAGCCCTCGGAGAAGGCGAATTCATTGTCGGCGCTCCATGCAAATACTGGTCGCCGGAAGATGCCGGCGAAAAGAACCTGCCGGAGAATTACGGCGACAAGGATTGCACAACCTACGGTTGGCAATGGACGTGCAACTCCGACAACAACTGCATCAGCAATGGTTCGGTTGACTATGGCGTCGTTGACGAAACGAAGAACCCGGCGGCATGGACCGGCATATGGGCAGGCGTTTACACAACGGCAGCTACAACTACCGGCATGCCGGAAATAATCGGCGATCAGCATTCAGTTTCCGAACACAACCTGCTCCTGCGCTTCAGCCAGGATGGCGACAATCTGATAATAGACGGCAAAGTCTGCCGCATATACATCTGGCCCTTCCGTGGCGACGAACTTTTTACTGACGGCGGCGGAATGGTTACGCCCGCAACATACTACAACAACATTGTCATGCAGAAAAATATCGTGGAAAACATCGCCGAGCTGGCAAAGGGCGCAACTTTCACCAGTTCATCGCATCTCGAAACACGCGGAGTGGTACTGGACGACGCAACCTGCGAATGCGATTCCGAAGGCAACCTGATTATCGGAGAAGACGACCGGCCTTTAAGTTGCGTCGAAGATTTGCCGAATTTGGTATCTTATGAAGCCGATCCAGACGCATTCCGCGTCTGGGATCAGGATGAAGACGGCAAGCTTGCAATGACTACGTATATGGAAGGCGTACTTACCGGTGAAGTATATTCGGTGCAGCGTTATATGTTCTGGTACGAGGGACAGGTGCTGGACCGGGATCACCTGAAAGGTTATCTGCGGACCTACGCCGAACAGTACGTTCTTGATGCATCTCTTCCGCTGCTGAAACAGGACACCAAGAGCGTTCCATACAACTATGATCTCCTGGACGGAGAAGGCGCATTGCATGACCGCAATTATTTCCGATTCATGCGTGTTGACGAGTCATGGGACTGCGAAGACGTAATCGCAGAAGCGCAGAAACCGGACAGCTTCATTCGGTTCACCCTGCATCGCGACGAAGTCTGCCTAACCGACGATGACTGCCAGGAACGCACTCCGGGTTACATCTGTCAGGATACCAAGTGCATCAATCCTGAGACGGAAAAAAAATAAAAAACGCCATTCCGTACAAAACAAATCAAATCTCAGATACAAGTCGATGCACAGTAATGGTTGTGCTGCTGTTCAATGCCGGTGCTGCGCAAATCTGAATTGAGAAGACCGATTTTACGGATGAGATGACGATACTATCAATTATAATAACGTTGTGCAGCCGTTCCTTTAAATAAATACAATTAAATATTTACCGGGCCGAAAGCGTACACGAAAGATGCACACGCTATATCCTCGGCATGACGTTCCGTGCACTGGGCGACCTGATGATGGTGCAGGAAGAAGCGTTGCTTTCAAGCAAAGCACCTGAAAACGAAACTGATGATAAAGCTACAATTGCCGACCTCAGAAATCACCCTTGGACAGAACTGAAAAAGCTGATGTCGTTTCAGAGCGCACATATTGGGGACGACGATCCGGAAGACTGCCGGTATCAGGCCGGCGACGCTTACAAAAAAGCCCTGCGTGAATACCTTTCAGAAGTTGAAGAGTATTTAAAACGTTACCGCCTTTCCAATGATCTTCCCCCGAAAGGTGGACACATGGGAGTTGTGTGTTCATGCGGCGGCATTCAGCTTGCCTGACCAGTACGCCCGCTCGTAATCGACCGGACTCATCTGA
>JAKQSH010000112.1 GCA_029570245.1 Deltaproteobacteria bacterium
TTCGATACTCCGCGCGAAAGAGGCATACTGGCGACTCGTCGTCTGGCGCAGATTCCCAACATGCTGCGCAATGCACGCAAAAACATCAGCAATCCTCCGCGTGTTTTTGTTGAGTCGGCCATTCACACCTGTCAGGGCGCCAGATTGTTTTTGCAGACTTCGCTGGTTGAATTTGCGACCTGCCAGGGCGGCATGCTGGGCGAAGCCATGTTGGAAGCCAACGACGAAGCCGTCAGCGCGCTGGAATCGTTCGAGAAATTTCTTGAGGAAGAACTGCCGAAATGCAAGGACAAATTTGCTGTCGGCAAAACCGTGTACAACCAGATTCTCAGATATCAGCATCAACTGCCTTACAGCAGCGACGATCTGATAAAAATAGCGAAAAAGGTTATCAAGCAGACCGAGAAAGAGCTTGAGGAAACTGCTGCAAAAATCGCGAAAAACAAAAGCTGGCAGGATATCGTCGAGAAACTGAAAGCCGACCATCCGACAGCTAAAACTCTGGTGCGTACTTACGAAAAAGAAATGAAGCGCGCCAGAAAATTTGTAGAGCAGAACGATCTTGTAAGCATACCTGAGGGCGAAGATATCGAAGTCGTTCCCACTCCGCCTTTTGCACAGATGCTCATTCCCTATGCTGCCTATATAAGCCCCGCGCCGATGGATACCGTTCAGAAAGGCATTTTCTGGGTGACGGTGCCGGACAATCTGGCTCGCGGCGAAGCGTCCAAGCGCCTGCTTGGTCACAGCAAATGGGGTATTCCGGTTACAGCTCTGCATGAAGCCTATCCTGGCCATCATCTGCAGCTGACAAAAGCCAACCAGCGTAAAAATCTTCTGCGACACATAATTACCACTTCAGTTTTTGCCGAAGGCTGGGCGCTGTATTGCGAAGAAATGATGTACGAGCAGGGATTCTATACCGATCCCAAAGAGCGTCTGCTGCAGCTTAAAGACAACCTCTGGCGTGCCTACCGCGTACTTATCGACGTGGGTTTGCATACCGGCACAATGACGATCGACGAGGCCGTGAAAACTCTGGTCGAAAAAGCAGGCCTGGAAGAGCCTAACGCCGACGCCGAAGTGCGCCGCTATTGTCAGGACCCGACCCAGCCAATGAGCTACATCATCGGTAAACATCTTATTCAGCAGATACTGGCGGCCTATAAACGCAACGCGGGTAAAGAGTTCAAGCTGAAGGATTTCCATGAAAAGCTGTTGGCTTGCGGCACAATTCCGCCTACGCAGGTTGCCGCGCTGATGGGCCTGGGCGCAATCAATTTCAAGTAACGGGAGAAAGCATGTCGCGCATTTTCTGGCCGGAAGGCAGATATCTTGTAAGCGGAGGCGCCGGTTTCATCGGTTCGAATCTGGTTGAATCGCTGCTTGCCGCCGGTCGTGAAGTAAGAATAATCGACAATTTTATTACCGGAAAACGTGAAAATCTTGCCGATCTCAGTGGCTATGAATTGATCGAAGCGGATATCCGCAGTCTTGATTCCTGCCGGGCCGCCTGCCACGGCATCGATTACGTTCTGCATCAGGCCGCGTTGAGTTCGGTTCCGCGTTCCATTGACGAGCCGATTGCTGCCAACGAGCACAATATCGTCGGTACTTTGAACATGCTTATGGCCTCACGTGAAAACGGTGTAAAACGCGTGAATATAGCCGCCAGTTCTTCGGCTTATGGCGATTCTGATGTTCTGCCCAAAGTAGAAACGATGATTCCGCAGCCGATGTCGCCTTACGCCATAACCAAGCTGACCTGTGAGTATTACGCTGCGAGCTTCTGGAAAATATTCGGGCTGCCGACAATTATTCTGCGTTATTTCAACGTGTTCGGAAAAAAGCAGGACCCGGATTCGGCTTACGCTGCGGTAATTCCCAAGTTCACCAGCATGATGCTTAAAGGCAAATCTCCGGTTATTTTCGGTGATGGTGAGCAGAGCCGTGATTTTACTTACATCGAAGATGTAATTCAGGCCAATGCCAGGGGCGTTTGCGCCGGTCAGGAAGCTTTCGGGCAGGTTTTCAATGTGGCCTATGGTGAGCGCATCACACTTAACCGGCTGTACCGGAAATTACAGGAATTGCTGGAATGCGACATCGAACCGTCTTACGAGCCTTTCAGGCCGGGTGAAGTGTTGCACTCTCTGGCCGATATCAGTAAAGCCCGCAGACTTCTTGATTACAATCCGCAGGTCAACGTCATACAGGGTCTGGAAAAAACCATTGACTGGTATAAGGCCAACCTGTAAAAGACTGGCAGCCTGTCTTAAAAAAAACAAAAAAGCTTATCTCAAGTATTGTGATTTTATTCCGGGTTCTGCGCAGGCATGTTGCCGGCGGAATTAATTGTCTTTTGTATTCTGCTGATTGTTGTCGGACTTCGCTTGATACTCGAGGTAGTTGGCTCGCGGATCATCGTCGCCGGAAATGTCGATAATTTTGCTGGTGAAAAGGCCATAAGCCAGGGCTACCAGGAAAAGAATGAAAACCAGCACGGCTACCCTAAGGGTAACGCTTGAGAACACCGGAGGTTTCTGACCTTGTCTGAGTGCATCCATTACGTCAGTATTACGCGGACGACGCTCGGATTCGGGTAGTCCTTTTACTTTGTGGATGGTTTTAGGCTGAAAAGCTATATAATCTTCTGCCGGAGGTTCTTCGGGTTTTTTAGCCTGATTTTCTTTTTCGAACTGGTCGAACAGCTGAATGAATTCACGAGTCGGCGTAGTTTTTTCGACTGGCTCTTTCTGATATTCCACATCCTCTACAATGTGTTGTGCAATCTGAACTTTCTGTTCTACAGTCAGCTTTCTGGCTGGAGTTTCGCTTGATGTCGCTGCTCCGGGCGCAATGGCTCTGGTCTGCGCGGTATTCCAACCGGGAAGCTCTTCAATGGTACACCAGCGCTTTTCGGCGATGATGTAGACGGAATCTTTTTCGCTTATTTCCGAAAGAGAAACCAGACGTCTGAGCTGGTCAACATCTTTGACGCCTAGAGTTTTACCCTCGCGTTTTATCGCAAAAAGGCTGTTGTTCGCCATTTCGAATATCCCTCCAGAAATACTTCTCCACATCCACGGCTAACCATATTAACTCAAAAGCGCCGCGCTGTGAAATTAAAATTTTGTCAGGACTTCAGCAGGTTCTGCCGCCCTGTTCAGAAGTCAACTCCGAGATTGAAACTGTAATTGTAAACGCTTTCGCTGCTGATTATGATTTCCGGCGAAAAACTTACATAGGACGCCATCATGCGCAACCCCAGGAACCAGCGGTGAATCGGGGCGGTTATTCCGTCCAGCAGCAGCAGGCGATCGTTGTTGTACGGGTCGAAGGTGGGGTTCGCCACATGCGGACGGGCGCGCATAAGCACTACTGAATAGCCGGTGTATGGGCACAGTTGCAGAAATCCGGCTACGCCGAAATTTTTGGAAACAGAAAGGTCCCAGTTCCACAGGTCCATATCGAGGTCTTCGGAATTGAAGAGATGATCGTATGTCATGCGCACCGCAAAATCCGGGTAATACTTGAAGCCCTCGAAAAAGGCGAATTTGAATTCTCCGCCGAAGGTGAACATCTGCGAGCCGATGACATAATTAACGTTCATACCCAGTTCCATTGAGTACGGCAGACCCTTGCGGGCGTGAAAACGCAGAGTATTGAGCATTGAAGGCGCACTGCCGTCTTTTCCTCCGCCGTAATTAAGATTGGGGAAACGTTCCACACCCTGCAGGGCATCTGCCCAGTTGTCGCCGCCGGGAATCTGGTTGACTGCAACTTCGAGTCCGAGATTGAAACCTGCATATCCAAGCGTTTCTGCCGGGGCATGAAATTTAGGTGCGATGACCGCTGCAAACTGTTTGGCGAAGCTTTCGAAGCCGCCCTGATTGGTGAGAACTTTATTGGGGTTGCTCGGATCGGCTACACACCAGCCGTCGGCTCCTCGCTGGCAGAATCTCCATAAAGAAAGGTCGTATTTTGCGGCATGAACCGGAAATGCGGTGAAAAGACCGACTGTTAAAATTGCCGCTATAACAATACGTCTGTACATGCCGTCAGGCTCCAGGCCAGTTTCAAACGTTTAATCGTGTTCTTCAGAAGCATACCAGACTTTGAAGAACTGTCAAAATCCTCTTTCCGGTCAAATTCAGCGGTTCGTCAGAAACTCCACGCGCTCGTTGTTGTTGCGCCCTTTAATCGTCGTCGGGGACGCCAGCGGTTGGCTGTCGCCCAGACCGGAGGCCCGCATGCGGTCGGAAGGAACTCCCCGACTGCTCAAATATGTTTTTATCATTCCGGCGCGCACCTGCGAAAGCTCTCTGTTGGCTCCGGCGTCACCGCGTCCAGAAGTGTGAACAGCTATTTCAACCACACCGACTTCAGGGTGGGCTTTAATGTAATCGGCAATGGCGTTCAAAATTGCAAACGATTCCCTCCTGATGAGTGAGCGTCCGTTCATAAAGCTTACCGGCCTGCGCAGAACCAGCCTGCCGTTTCCGGGGCTTACCAATGCCATCGGGGCGATTTCCGTTACGACAGGAGCAGTTTCTTTTTCCGCCTTACCGCCTGTTGGACATCCGTTGTAGTTGGGATTGCCGCTCTTTTTTCCGTAGCGGTTCGGGCACTTGTCTTCGCTGTCCGGGATTCTGTCGTTGTCGTTGTCCGGGTCGGGGCAGCCGTCGTCGTCTTTGAATCCATCTTTGTCTTCGGCTTCGTTCGGACAGGGATCGTCTTTGTCGCTGAGTCCGTCTCCGTCATTGTCGTTGTCGGGGCAGCCGTCAGCGTCTTCGAATCCGTCACGATCTTCTTTTGCGTCCAGACATCTGTCCTGAATGTCAATCACACCATCGTTGTCGATATCCGTATCTGGACATCCGTCCGTATCGTTGTCGCCATCGAAGTCTTCGGCAGCCAGCGGACATGTGTCGCGTTCATCGGCGATGCCGTCGCCGTCATTGTCGCTGTCTGGACAGCCGTCGCTGTCGCGGAAATCGTCACGGTCTTCAGCAGCCAGCGGGCAGCTGTCGTCAAGATCGAGTATTCCGTCTCGATCGTTGTCCGGGTCGGGGCAGCCGTCATCGTCTTCGAATCCGTCAACGTCTTCGACTTCGCCAGGACATCTGTCGTCTTCATCTTCGACCGTATCCATGTCGGCATCCAGCTTTTCCCAGGCCCAGCCGAAATTGACGAAGTATCCAACCAGGCCGGAGCCGAAGCCTGGATTGAGTCCGAATTCCACTCCGGCCCCGACATGCATGTCGAACGGCAGTTCGTAGGCGGCACCGAGATTGGCGAACAGCGGATTGTTGAAGCGCTGCCTGAAAGGTTCTTTCGCCATAGTCGCGCCGTGGAACTCGGCCATTATACGCATGCCTTCAAGTGGAGTGTCGTATTGCACTCCCACCGCATACAACAGTTCGTCGTCGATTTCCTGCGAGTACACCACGCTTCCCTGCGGGCCGATCACTTCGGCGACTGTCACTGCCGGGCGCAGACGATATCCCAGATTCGTGGCCATCGTCACCGGTCCGACTTTTCCGTCGAGAACTATTTTGAAATCGGCTCCGAAGCCTTTGTCGCCGAAGTATGAATATTCATCGCCGGATGGGAAACTTATTGTATTGACCAGAGCCAGTCCCACCGGCCAGTCTTCGCGAGCCAGCGCCCTGATTTTGTGGTTGAAACGGAAATCGCCGAAGGCTGTGCCGGACGGTTCATGTCCGGGAGAAAGCGCATTGCCGTCCTGGAAAACGACAAATGGCATATCGAAGCCAGCTTCGTAATATTTGCAGAAGGCGACTGAGAATGTCAGGTCCATTTTATACTGAGGCCCGACGAGGTCGATAGTTCCCTGCGGAACGTTGTATTCGAGCGGACCGTTGATGAAATGAAAATACAGGTCTGTTCCGAAACGCAACGGTTTGTGCATCTCGCTGCTGTCAACCGTAATAAGGCCGTATTTGTCCATTGCAGGTCGGAAACGTTCGATGTTGAAACGCTGATCCGTGGCGGAAGCCGTTGCAGTATGAAAAAAGGCTGATATTACAGCCAGTATAATCAGAGTTCTGGATAATCCGATCTTCATTGCCTAACCCGCATTATGAATTTACCTTAAATAGCGGCAGTATGCATATTTTTACCATGAAGCCGTGAAATTTCAAAACAATTAGCCGGATTATTGATGTCATATTCCAGCCTGGACAATGTCGGCGTCGCTCACGTCCAAAAACCTTGACGCCTGCCTGCCTTCGGGGTACTTTTTACATCTGATTATCACTGACGCGAACAGGAGCCGCCTGATGAGAGGCAAAAACGCAATAACATTCGGATTTTACGGGAAACTTTCAGCGGCGGCGCTGGTTTTTTCCCTTCTGACGGCGCTTTCTGCCTGCGGAGTCAAAGGGGCGCCTCTTCCGCCTAAAGAAAACAAACCGCCCCAGGCCGTGAATGTCAGCGCCGTTTCGCATGACGGCAGAGTTCACATCAGCTGGCTTCTTCCTGCAGTTGTCGATCCGCAGTTCAAACCGGTGGCTTTTCAGGTGGTGCGCAACGAATGGCCGGACGCCGATCCCAGCCCCGAAACTGTCAAGAAAAGCATTCTGGCCGATATAGAAGCGCCGGAAGCCGAGCCCGGTTCGGAAGCCTCCAGAATGGTTTTCATCGACGAACTGCTTACAAAAGGTCGTTTCTATCAATATGTAATAAGCAGTTACGACTCTGAAAAACGCTTTTCCGATCCGTTTGTCATTGAGCGCTTCGAAATGCGCTATCCGATGGATAAAATAACCGGACTGAAAGTTTCCTCTATCGAAGGAAGCGTCAGGCTGGCATGGAACCCTCCGCCGCAGCAGAGCATGGAGCAGCTGAAAAGCGTGATGGACTCGATGAAAAATGGCGGAAATCTTGACTTGGAGAAATTGAAGGAAAGCAGCGAAGCGCTGCCGGACAGTGAGAGATTTTATGTCAATGTTTACCGTGCAATGGGGAAAGACGGCCAGTTCAGCCGTTCGCCCATAAACAGCAAGCCGCTGGAGGCAAACGAGTTCGAAGACAGTGACGCGCAGCCCGGAAAAACATGGCGTTACAAAGTCTGTGCAGTGCGCATCGACGCAGGCGGAATGCAGCTTGAAGGTCCTCTGGGGCTGGAAGTAAGCGCCGAAATTACCGATCACACTCCACCGCCTGCGCCACTGATAATTTCCGCAGAAGCCGTAGACGGTGGCATTAAGCTGCGCTGGAAGCCGGTTGAAGACAAGTCGCTTCTCGGTTACTGGCTGGAACGTCGTATCGACGGGAAATTCAGCGACGTTTCCGGTTTTCTTACAGTTGACGAATTCACCGACCGCAAAATTCCGGCTGCTGTTCCCGGTGTTTTCGTTTATCGTGTCGTCGTGCGCGATCAGGCCGGAAACTCTGCCGTATCTGCCGAACAGACGGTTGAATACGCCCCGCAGAAAGAGTCTGATAAAAATTCCGATGCGGCGCTTCCGGCAGAGAATACCGCTCCAACTCAGCAGCAGAGTGATGCTGTACCACTTGAAAAGAAATAATTTTATTACTGGATCAACAGGGAAAAATAATGAAATACAAGGGTGTATATACCGCACTGGTTACGCCGTTCAAGGATGGCGCAGTCGATTACGCGGCCTTTGACTGTCTGCTTGAACGCCAGCTGGAAGCCGGTGTGCATGGTGTGGTTCCGTTGGGTTCTACCGGTGAAGCCGCCACGTTGAGCGCAGACGAACGCGCCGAAATCATTCGCCGTACAGTCAGGTTTGTTGACGGACGAGCTGTTGTTGTTGTTGGCACCGGCAGCAACAGTACTGCAATAAGCATCGAAAACAGCCGCATCGCCGCCGACCTGGGCGCAGATGCGGTCATGCTTATGACGCCGCCATACAACAAACCGTCGCAGACTGGAATTTACGCCCACTTCGAAGCCGTAAAAAAAGCGGTGGACGTGCCGCTTTTCGCCTACAACATTCCGGGGCGTTCTGTTGTCAATATGACACCCGAAACAATTAAGCGTATGGCGGATGACGGTCTGATTGTTGCAATAAAAGAAGCTTCCGGCAACCTGTTGCAGGTGATGGAAGTGCTGCGGCTCTGCGGCGACAGAATCGACGTTCTTTCGGGAGATGATTTCTTCCTGTATCCGTATCTTGAACTGGGAGCTTCCGGAATCATCTGCACCTGCTCGAATCTCGTTCCGGAACGTACTCTTACCATTTATGAAAACTGGTGCGAAGGCGATCATGTCGCCGCCCGCGAAGCTCAACTGGCGTTGCTGCCGCTGATGCAGACTCTGTTCATCGACACCAATCCTGTTCCAGTAAAAGCGGCGCTGGCTGAACTAGGTCTGTGTGAAGCGGGAGTGCGTTTGCCGCTGGTGGGGCTTCAGCCGGAAGCGCTCGAAAAGCTGCGGGCCTGTATGCGCATGTACGGTCTTATAAATTGAAAACGCCGGACGTTATTGAAACAGCACTGAACGGAGCCTGCGGGCGTATGGGACTGACTCTTGTCAGGCTCATGCAGGATTATCCGAAACTGGAGCTTGTAAGCGCATTCGACATGCCGGAGGCTCGCGGCTTTGCATACGACATCGGAATGAGCGCCGGAGTCGGACCACTTGGCGTTGTAGTCGAAAAACTCGCCGAATTTTCGGCGGACATCGTAATTGACTTTTCGTCGCCTGCCGGAACGCGCACTCTGCTTGAAAATATCAGCGGGAAAAACATTGCGCTGGTCTGTGGAACCACCGGCCTTGACCGCACTGCGGAAAACGTATTGCGTCGCCACGCCGAGCATGCACCGGTGCTGTGGGCCCCGAATTTTTCCATAGGCATGAACGTGCTGGGGCGCCTGGCCGCCGAAGCTGCTGCAATTCTAGGTGAAGATTACGATATCGAAATCATCGAAGCTCATCATCGCCGCAAAAAAGACGCACCTTCCGGTTCTGCGCTGATGCTGGGCCGCGAAGCGGCGCTGGCGCGCGGACTTGATTTTGCACAGGCTCAGAAACACGGCAGGCATGGAGTTTCTGGCGAGCGCCCGCGTGAGGAGATCGGTTTTCATGCCATTCGCGGCGGAGACACTGTAGGCGAACACATCGTGTGGCTGTCGGGACCGGGCGAACGCCTGGAGCTTACGCATCGGGTACAGTCGCGCGACACGCTGGCCGCCGGCGCTTTGAAGGCCGCTGTCTGGCTGGCCGGGCGCGAAGCCGGTTTGTACACAATGGCCGACATGCTGGGCCTGTAAAAATTCAGGAGTTTCAAATTGACCGAAGAGAAAACATTCACAGTAAAAGCCGCCGACTGGGTCGGCAAGCTTCCTCCTTATCTTTTTGCACGACTTGACGAAGCCGCCGCCGAAGCCAGAGCCGGCGGTGTCGATGTAATCGACCTCGGCACCGGCGATCCCGATCTTCCCACTCCTGAACCAATAGTGAACGCCATGCAGCGAGCCTGCGCAGTTCAGGAAAATCATATGTATCCGAGTTATTCCGGCTCACCGCGTTTCCGCAAAGCCTGCACCGACTGGATGCGGAACCGTTTCGGAGTGACGCTCGATCCCGATTCTCAGATACTGGCGCTGATCGGTGCGAAGGAAGGCGTCGCTCACCTGGTGCAGTCCATTGTGAATCCGGGTGACGTGGTGCTGGCGACAACCCCGGGCTATCCGCCTTATTTCTCATCGGCGCTTATGACCGGAGCACAGTCTTACGCGATGCCGCTTCTGGCCGAAAACAGATTTCTGCCGCGTCTCGATCTGGTGCCGGAAGAAATCCGCAGACGCGCACGAATAATGTTCATCAATTATCCCAACAATCCAACGGGAGCGCGCGCCGATCTGGAGTTCTTCAAAGAAGCGCTGGATTTCTGCCGCGCATACGGAATACTGCTGGCGCACGACGCTGCCTATGTCGAATGCTATGACTCCGGCGACAGACCGCATTCTATATTTGAAGTGTCCGGTGCAGATGAAGTAGCAGTCGAACTGCATTCGTTCTCGAAGGCATTCAACATGTGCGGCTGGCGTATCGGTTTTGCCGCCGGAAACCGCCAGGCGCTGAAGGCACTGGGCACCGTCAAAAAAATAATCGACAGCGGTCCGTTTACTGCGGTTCAGGAAGCCGCCATTGCCGGTCTGGAAATGCCTGAAGCCGACAAACGCGCTCTGCGCAGTATT
>JAKQSH010000120.1 GCA_029570245.1 Deltaproteobacteria bacterium
CCGGCTATTGGTATAGCTGCGGCATACGGGGTGGTGCTTGGCGTAAAAAACGCCGTAATAAACAACAGTTACAGCGAACAAGCCTTCGAACGCATCGTTTCGACGCTGGCGGCGACTCGGCCCACGGCGGTAAACCTCTTCTGGGCGCTTGACCGCATGAAGACTGCCCGCTGCTCCTGTTCGGGCAGCGGGATCGTCGAACGACTCGAAGCTGAAGCCCGCGCCATTCACGCCGAAGACATAGCCATGAATCGACGCATTGGAGCGTTTGGCGCAGAACTGCTGGAAGACGGCGACGGAGTGCTGACGCACTGCAACGCCGGAGCGCTGGCCACAGGAGGCTATGGAACAGCCCTCGGCGTCATACGGGCGGCTGTGGAGCAGGGTAAACGTATTCACGTTTACGCCGACGAAACCCGTCCGTTGCTTCAGGGGGCACGCCTGACCACCTACGAGCTGCTCAACGACCGCATTCCTGTTACGCTCATCTGCGACAACATGGCCGGCTTTTTAATGCGTCAGGGACGCATTCAGAAAGTCGTCGTCGGTTCCGACCGCACCGTTGCCAACGGTGATGTCTGCAACAAAATCGGCACCTATCAGGTCGCTATCATGGCGAAATACCACGATATTCCGTTCTATGCCGCCATGCCCGCCACAACACTTGACCTGAGTATTGAAAGCGGCGGGAAAATCCCCATCGAAGAACGCGACCCGGCGGAAGTCAAAGGCTACGGTGAGTGCATCTGGGCGCCTGAGCCTGTCGGAGTTTACAACCCGTCGTTCGATGTTACCCCCGCCGAACTGGTGACGGCGATAATCACCGACCGTGGCATAGCCAGAGCACCTTACATGGAAAGCCTCAAAAAACTGCTTGAAAACTGATATCCGCCGCGAAATCCGGCAGCTTCTCTAAACGCCGGGGAACCCTTCTCGACGGTGCGTGTTAAAATATTCCGAATATTTCATAAGTGGCCGATAACATTGTAGATAATTGCTTGCGCCCCGCAAGGCCCTTTGAGTATAACGCAATATTATCATGCGTTTACGATTTGAGTGCCTTAAAGATAAGGCATTGACATTTTCCGGGTAATGATATATTGAAACATCGGTGGTAAGGAACATGCCCAACTTTGCCTGGGCTTGTCGAACGGCGCAAAGCCTGTTTTTGTCTTTACCATCTTTCCTCTCCAGGGGCATCTTTTGCCGGATGCCCCTATTTTTTTCATGTCTTTCTTTTCAAGTTCTGCTACAAATGCAATCTGTAGAACATGCAGTGAAAGAGTGCCTGCAATGGAAAGAAATCCGGCTCTGGAAAATATCGCAATAGTTCTGGTGGAACCGCTTTATGCCGGCAACATCGGATCGACGGCGCGCGCCATGAAAAACATGTGGCTGAGCGACCTGCGTCTGGTCAATCCGCCACTTGACAGACAAGGCGAGGCGGCCCAGATGGCAACCTGCGCGAAAGACGTGCTTGAAGGCGCCAGAAAATTCTTTTCTCTGGAAGAAGCCATTGCAGATTGTCAGTATGTTTATGGAACTACAGCCCGCCTGGGTGGCTGGCGCAAGGGCACGGACAATCCGCGCAACACCGCCAGGGAAATTCTCGGAATGGCCGCAGGTGGAAACAGGGTGGCGATTCTTTTCGGTTCTGAAGATCGCGGTCTTTCGAACGATCAGATTCGTTTTTGCAATTCTCTGATTTGCATTCCCACCAACCCGGAAGCTAAATCGCTCAATATTTCTCAGGCTGTACTGGTGTTGTGCTACGAACTTTTCGCAACGCCGCTTGCGGCGGTAGAGAGCGTCAAACCCAGACTGGCCGATGCGGAGCAGGTAAACAGCATGTTCGAAGAAATGAAAGACGTGCTGTGCCGGATCGGCGTCGTTAAACCGGGCGACCCGGATTACTGGCTGATGCCGCTGCGACGGCTTTTCGGGCGCACCGGGCTTCTGCCTGTAGAAGTCAGAATTCTGCGCGGCATAGCCCGCCAGATTCGCTGGATTTACGATAAAGCTTTTCCGGACGGACACTCTGAAGATGCTGAGACGACGGCGCATCGCTTCGATGAATCGACTTCGGATAAATGATTAAGCAGAAGTATTTAATTGTCGGGTAAAACATTTTTCCGGCCCGCCAGCCGCTCAATCTACTGCTGTTAGTCTCGAAGAAAAACATATAGACACATCTAACTGAGTATGGTAGCCTCAAAAAATAGGTTGTTTTGATCCCGCCCCGGCGGAACAGGCAGAAAATATCAATCGGAAGGTTGAGCTTATGGAAATCAGCAAGGACAATTTGTCTTTAACGCCCGCTCTTGAAGATTATCTTGAGACTATCTACCTGATAATTCAGGAAAAGAAAATCGCGCGAGTGAAAGAGATCGCACGACTGCGCGGCGTCAGAATGGCTTCCGTTTCTCCGGCCATGCGCCGTCTTTCTGACCTGGGGCTTATCGCTTATTCTCAGCGTGAATTCATAGACCTGACACCCTCCGGTGAAGAAATCGCTCGTCGTACACTGGCGCGCCACGACCTGCTGACGCGTTTTTTTACCGAAATACTTCAGATGAACCCGCAGAATGCCGAAAACGACGCCTGTGCCATGGAGCATCACCTTTCTGACGAAGGCATGGACAAGCTGACGCGTCTCTTCGAATTCGTTCAGCTCTACCCGAAAGGCATCGACAATTTTATTGAACGATTTCACCATTGTTCGCTGGTCAACCCTGAAATCGGGCGCTGCCTTAACCATGGCTACCCGGAGCTTGAAAAATATCAGCACGAACAGGAATCCGGTCGCAGCAAGCTTTCGGAGATTGAGTCTGGAAGCAGAGCCTGTGTGCTGCGCATTAACGCGCGCGGCAAAATGCGCGAAAAACTGCTCAATATCGGAATACTACCCGGAATAAACATCGAACTGCTGCACCGCAACGCCACCGCAGAGCCCACATACGAAGTGACCTTCGGGGCCACTACGCTGCTGCTTTCACTGGACGAAGCTGAAGCTGTAATAGTAACGCTGAACAAATAACACGGAGGACGGGCTTTGAACAGGCTGAACCGCGCCGTTTTTACCGAGTGGCAGCGCGGATTCTGTGTGTCTCTGGTTCTTCTTGTACTGACGCTGTTTCTGATTCAGAGTTCGCGTATCAGTTCCCTGTTGTTTTCACTTTCTCCCGAAACATCGCTTTTTCTGAAAACTCTTCTGCTGGTAATGCCGGCCTGGCTGACAGTGTGTATTCCTCTGGCCCATATTTTCGCTAGCCTGACGTTGGTGCTGCGTTACCGTCGTGAAGGTGAAATCCGGGCCATGCAGACTCTGGGGATGGGTGTAACCCGTTTGCTGAAACCGCTTACCGCGCTTGGGCTGCTGGCTGCTGTCGCCACCGCCTTCTTATCGTTGATTATCGAACCGTACAGCAAGGCCGAAGCCAATCGTCTTGTGTATGAAATGGCTGCGGTTGCAGCAGAAGGCCGCATAATTACAGGAGAAATAGTACAGCTGACGCCCGATCTGACACTTTATGTGCAGAGACGTGATGGAGACAGGCTGGAGAATGTTTTTCTGGCGCAGAACAAAAAATCCGGTGGAGAACGTGTTCTGTGGG
>JAKQSH010000121.1 GCA_029570245.1 Deltaproteobacteria bacterium
GGAAGCGTGAAAAAAGCAGCCCCGACCGGCTGGACACGCTGGTCTATCTGTTTTACGACTTCGACCCGTTCCTGCTGAGTACGTTTATCGAGCGGGCAAAGTCTGCTGTATCTGATGCGACCCGCGACGGGTTGACGAAAATGGAGCGCGAGGCCAGACAGAAAACCGTGAGCGGATCAGAGCGTTTCGCAGGAATGCGCGACATGGGATCGCCGCGGCGGCAGATTGCCGAGTCTATGCGTAGGTACTCTGAGAGCGTCCGGGGACGTGTTGGTCGGTAATTTCTTCCCGTTTAAAAATACCTACAACATCTTGTGTTTTTTCTCTTGCGATGGTGGTTTCAATGTACTACCACATACATCCATGAGCGGCAAGACCGACAGCAAAAAGAGCCAGAAGACGCTCGGAGAGTTCACCGATGCGTTCAAAGCCAGCGTCGAATATGTCAAGCCGCAGTGGGATGCCTACTTGCGGCGTTACCAGCTCTGGCGCGGAGTAAAACCGCCCGAAATGGACAACACGATCTCGCGGATATGGATCAATCTTGCTCACTCGATGGTTCAGCAGCGCCTTCCGCTCATTTTTGAGAATGTTTTTTCGCATCCGGACTATTTGACTCTGAAAAGCGATGCTCCGGAGTACGATTTGATGGCCGACGGGGCGCAGGCGTGGCTCCGTGACCTGCTGGACGACAAAATCAAGATTCGCAGTGACGCGATGACGACCGTTCAGACGGCGCTTATCGGCGGAACAGGCTTCCGTATGCCGTATGTGCGGTACGTTGAGCGCGAAGGTCGCAAGGTTCCGCTTATTTCCAGCAAAGACATTGATTTTCTGAATGTACTCCCGTCTCCGAACGGAAGCCGGATGAATCCGGACGATTATCACCGCGACGATGCGGTTGACTGGGTGCATGTCATCGACTGGTGGCGCGAAGATAAGATCAAAGCCGCCGCCGATAACGGAGAGCCGGGCTGGAATAAAGATCAGATTGGCAAACTGCTGGCCAACGAGTCTCCGGGATACGAAGGCGAAGAGGACAATTACAAAAACCAGTTCAAGCAGATCAACGGAATGTCCTACGAAGGGTACGGACGAGCCTATGCGAACGGGAAAAACGTACCGGAAGGTATGCGTAAGCGCCGCGTCGTTCATTGGCTCTGCCGCACACGGCATGTCATCGTCGCCGAAGACGCTTATGTGATTTACGACGGCAAGCCGCCGATGGGTGAAGGCGTTATCCCGCTTGTAAAATACGCAATCACTCCGGATTTGAAGAACTTCTACGGCATTTCCATGATCGAAATGGTTGAAGACCTGATCATGGCGATTGTGATGAATTTCAACTACCGCATGGATCACATGCTGGGCGTTATGTTCCCGACAACGTGGATTCGCTCTGATTTGTGGCAGGGAAAAAGCGAAGACGACTTTATACCGCGCCCGTACAGCGTAAACAAATTTCCGTCGAGTGTGTCTGATCCTCGTAATGCGATTTTCTACGACCGCCGGCCGGAAGTCAGCCAGCAGACGTTTATGGACGAAGACCGCATGAAGTCATTCCTTCAGAGTGTCAGCGGAGAACTCGAAACGTCCGGAAGTTACGGGGATGTCGTCGGAAACCGTTCGGCCACCGGCGTAACAACGATTGCCGGCGCGTTGAGAGCCCGCCCGAACATGGAGGCCGCGATTCTGGAAGAAACCGGATTCCGCGAAGAAATTACTTTACTGCTTAAACTCGGCGACATTCATATCAACACCAAGCAGACCGTTCCTGTTCCAAGAATGACCGGTGCGACGGCTTGGAGGGAAATAAGCCCGCTTGACATCACGGACAAATTTACCGTTCAGCTCCACGGAGCGCGGTATATGGCCGACCAGCAGCAGAGCTTCCAGAAGCTCATGTCTTTGTACCCGTACTGGAACAACAACCCCGGAGTGGATTCGTTTGAACTCAACCGGCAGGTTGCCTCTACGCACCGGATTATTCCTGATCCGGAAAAAGTATTTGTCCCGCCAGCGCCGCCTGCTCTTCCCGCTTCTCCGGCTCGCCCGTCGGCATCGCAAGGAGCAGCGCCTGGCGGGGCAGCTTCTATGATGGACATTGCTCAGGCTCCGCGCTCGATGCAAAGAGAGAATTCACCTTCCGCCCAGCAGGGTAGAACCAAAGAATTGAGGGTGTTCTAATGGTGTTGCTACTCGACAGACGAAACCAGCGGGCCGCCCAGCTTCGGGCGAAGGTCGATATGCTGAAAGAGAAAGTTCAGCAGATCAGCGAAGACCTGAAGCACGACGAAAAAATACTTGAGCTGTTCGAACGGTACAACTGGGATGTTGGACTGCAAAAAGTCATGGAGCCGCGCATTCGGTATCTGGCGGCAGCGGCAATGACCATTAAACCAGACGACCGCGACAACCTGATAAGCATACGCGGCCAGTACGAAGAAGCAAAGAAGATTGCGCGGAGCAAAGAAGAACTGATTTCGGCCATTGATGAGAATTTGAAAAACCTCGACCGGGCGGGAGCCGAACTGGCCGAGGCCGTGAACCAACTGGAAAAAATAAAGGAGTAAAATGAAAAATTACGGGCGTTTCCTGAATATGTTTTTACCGATTCTGAACCTTTGCGTTCTGCACATCGAAGAAGAAGGCGGCGGATCATCTACTGGAGACGAATCCAGCAAATCCGAACTCGACAAAATGTTTTCAAGTGAACCGGCATCCTCTGACGACGGCAAGGCTGAAAAAGCCCCCGACGGCGGAAAAGATGCTTCTGGCGGTGAATCAGGTAAGAAAGCGGACGGACAGCCCTCTGGAAAAGAGAAAGCTGACGGTTTGTCCGACGAGGACATTGAAAAGGCGCTTTCGCCCACAGAATCACCGGAAGAAAAAGCGGCACGTTTAGAGCGCGACTACAGCGCATCCAGCAAAGAAGCCCAACGCCTTAACGGCGAAAAGAAAGCGATTGCGAAAGCTCTCGACGATCAGGGATTGAAGCTGGTTGTAAAGG
>JAKQSH010000127.1 GCA_029570245.1 Deltaproteobacteria bacterium
AAATAGCCGCTTTTGTCCTGGCCATGGGCTCAAAAGAATCGGCAATGATCTACCCCGCGCTCGTTTTTGTCGTCCACTGGAGGAACTGCGACAAAAGCGGCGGACTGAAAAACATTATCGGCTGGTTGCCGCCTGCATTGGTCGGATTTGTATATTTTGTGCTGCTCATGTCTTTTATGAACATCGACCCCTATGCCGGCAGCGTGAACAGAATGAACGCTTTCAATTTTTCGTACAGCGGCCCGCTCAAGGTAATCGGCTACAATATATTCAGCTATTTCCTGCTAGTATTCACCACCATGCCGCCTTTCCCATATATGATTTTCGAAGGAAAAATACCCTTTGCCTACAATATTGTGGCAATTGCAGGAATCATTTTATTTGCATTCGCATGGATAAAAGCACGCGGACGGGCATTGCTGTTCCTGACATGGTTCATCGTCTTTATGCTGCCGACATTATGGATTCCATCAGCGGGACGCTATCTGTATCTGCCCGCCGCCGGTCTGGCCGGATTAACGGGGCTGTGGCTAGACAGAGCTGCATATGCAGGGAAATTCAAGCAATATTTTTCATGGGCGATCTTGATGTTTTTTGTGTTTTTCTGGGGCGGAGCAAGCTTTTACGCCGGGCTTTCGGAACTCAATTCGCACAGGGTGTTAAGAGAAACAGTGAACAGAACTGTTGAGCACATCAAAGCCCGCCCCCAGGTTGAAGAAGTGTATCTCTTCAATCTTTGGCCGCTTTCCGTTATGAGTGAACGGCTGCTGGCAAGACTGGCCGGACGACCGGAGTTGAAAATCCGCCCGATGTCTTATCAGAGCACTTTGTACCATCCGAAGCTAGAAGACAAAGCCGCTCGTTTTTCAATGGACATATGGGGCATGGAAGATATGTGGCCCAAACCGACAGATCAGCGGCTTGAGCAGACAGGCCAGTATGAAATCGAAAACAAATCGTACCCGCTTGGATTCTTCTGCGGTGCTTCGCGCTTTGGTGCGGCGAAAGATTTCTTTACATGGCCGGAAGGCAAGCCAGTTCGGCGCGATTGGGTGACGGCGGCAGCTTATGACATAAATAAGGACGGCTGCCCGCAGAAGCTGTTTTTTGCTTTCGAGAAAGAACTGAATGACCCCCGGATGCTGTTGCTCGACTACAGTTCCGGGGAACCGCAGATTGTGCCAATTAAGCAGAAATAGAAACTGGCAAAATCCGGCATACTTCGGCTAAAATAAAACAGGCTGAACTGAAAACCGGAATTCGGTATTTGCATGCGGATATTGCTTATAACATTATTGTTTATGCTGCTGTGTGTGGCATGCGTTGACGACGACCCGTTTGTCTGCAACGAATTCTGTGACATATGGCGAGCCTGCAATACCACAGTCAGCGATGCCCGCTGGGATGCCTGCCTTGAACTCTGCCGGGAAATGGATTACAGCCGTCGCCTTGTGGATTGCATGAAAGAAAAAACCTGCGAAGACGGCTTCGATTTACTTAAAGCATCCTGCGAATACGACCCCGCAAACTTCGGCGGAGACAGTGATTAACGGAACAGATTATTTGAATCGCCGGGTTCGGAGATTTTCCCATATCGGGGCGACATGGTATTTGTATGTGATTTTCTCGCCCTTATGTTTCTCGTTGATGTAGTTGGCACATTCAAACAGATGAAATCCCTTCGAATAATCAATATTTTCCGGCACAGGCCCGAACGGTTCCCGCCCTAGGTAAGTTCTGAAGCTGAACTTTTTACCGAATATGCGCAGAACTTTGCCCAGAGAGTTGATAACCACCTGAAATTTCTCAAGCAAATCAACCTGACTGGGGTAGGCGTGCGCCATTTTTATCTTCATATCATATTCATCGTCGGTCAGGTCGATGTAGTGGCGGGTGCCGCGATAGAACGGATTAAAACGCAACGGGATCAGAATTATGTATTCATATTCTGGAATCTGCAGAAAAAGACGTTTGCGTCCGCTTTCCTGTTCGAACTGCCTAAGAGCCAGAGCTGTCAGAAGATGCGTAAGATCGTGTTCCGGCTGCCCTCCCTGAAACGCCAGTGTCCAGACGACGTCTGGATCGAAATCTCTTATGCGCCTGTACACCAGGCAGCCGAGTTCATAGAAATAATCGAAGCGTTCTGTCGCTATGGCTCCGCCTCTGCGAATATCCAGAAAAGCGTCGTAGTTTTCGATTTCGGATGAGTCCAAGCACTCCCACTCCTCATTTTTGCGCCCAAGCGTATGCATGGCGTTTTCAGTTTCGAGCTTGCGGGTTTCGGCATATGCACGAGGGTCTTCGCCTACGAACGGCGCCAGCCCGTCTCCGTTGGTGACCCAGACAAAGCGACTCTCCGGGCCTAGTCGCTGAATTATTCCGGCAGAAGGCAATTCGTCGTCCTGGTGAGCAAACACCATCATGTTTCTGGTGTTTTTATCGAATATATAAGGAGGAAAAGGCACCGTTCTGGGACTCATACTTACTTCCTTCCAGATATAGGCTTCACCGGATGCAGCGAAGCATTTGAATGAAAACGACTCTCAATAGATTTTTCTGTTGTATTTTCAATGTTTTCAGGCATAATCGCTCAGTCCGGGCAGAGTATGTCCGAAGTTGCGCAGCAGTATAGCGCGAAAAAGATAAGAAAAAAATAAAAGTTTCACTTGATTTTCAATATATGTTCTGCTACTTTGCGCTGCCTGAGAAAGGGGTATTTAAAGATGAGTGTTAAGATACGTTTGACACGAATTGGAGCTAAAAAACGTCCGTATTACAGAATCGTAGTGGCTGACTCGCGTTATGCTCGCGATGGTCGCGTACTCGAAAACGTCGGCACTTACGATCCGATGGAAGAAAAAGGCGGCGTAAGCGTCAAGCAGGACAGATTGAATTTCTGGCTTGAAAAAGGCGCCACACCTTCCGATACGGTCAAAAGTCTAATTTCGAAAGCCGCCAAGGCCAGCTGAGCTTCCTTCCGCTGAAGTCGCCTGAGCCCGAACACTCTTGCGCGAGTTTCGCTTTTGGGTTATTCTACAGAAAGTGATTAACTCTGGAGGCGGCGAAATGCTGAAAACTCTTGTTGCGGAGATTGCTAAGGCTCTAGTAGACAGTCCCGACAAAGTGGAAGTACGCGAAGTCGAGGGAGATCACACTACCGTTATTGAGCTTTCCGTGGCGAAGGAAGACTTGGGCAAGGTAATTGGAAAAGAAGGTCGTATTGCACAGGCGACGCGAACTTTGCTCAATGCTGCAGCTGCGAAGCTGAAAAAACGCGTAGTTCTGGAAATAATCGAATAGCGCAAGCGGTCCGAGTGAAGCAAGGACGGCCTTTTTAAGGAGAATGGTAGAACCTTGAGGGACAAGCGGTTTTTCCGTTTGTCCTTTTTTTACGCTGAAAGAACAGAACTAGTGAAACACCGCGAATTTATTGCTATTGCCGA
>JAKQSH010000324.1 GCA_029570245.1 Deltaproteobacteria bacterium
ATTATCTTGAATCAAAAGTTAAAGAATGGCTCGCCGCCGGCCAGAAAAGGTTCCGCATCTGGTCTGCGGCTTCAAGTTCCGGTGAAGAGCCGTATTCCATAGTAATGACAATGCTTGACCTTCTTGAAGGACACAACGCCGAATTCAAGTTGCTGGCCACTGATATTTCGACCAAGATTCTTGCAAAAGCCATCGAAGGTCTGTACGACTCCGAGCGCATCGACCCTGTGCCTAAAGCTCAGCGGAATAAATATATGGTAAAAATCAAGGCCGAGAGCGAAGAAGACGGCGTATTATATCAGATGAATGATCTGGCCAAAGAAAACGTGGTTTTCAAGCGCCTTAATCTTTCTCAGCCGCCTTTTCCAATGAAAGGGCCGCTGGATGTTGTGTTCTGCCGCAACGTGATGATCTATTTCGACCGGGTGGTCAGGCAGCGGCTGATCTCCGAAATCGAACGCCTGCTGAAACCGGGCGGCGTTCTGATGATAGGTCATACCGAGACGCTGGCCGGAATTCAGACCGGCTTGAAGATAGTGTCTCCATCCATCTATTATAAACGAGATGCTGGTTTATGATCCGTTTTCCTGTGGTTTGAAAATTCGAATTTCGGATGTGTGTTGAAAGAGGGAAGAAATAAGATATGTGGTTGAATTGTTGTTACAATTTACCGGCAACGTCCCGTGGCCAGTACTTGCTTCAGGCATTTTCAGAATGCTGCAGAGCGAACAGCGAAAGGAAAACAGAAGATGCTGTCGGGCCAGTTAACAGAGAAAGTCGGTTTCATGCTTAACACTGAATATAAAAACATAACCGTCGATATTTCCGACATACAGGTAAGCAATGATCCCAAGGAGTTTCTGGTAACCTATGCCCTTGGCTCCTGCATTGCTGTTATTGTTTATGACCCGGTGTCCAGAGTGGGCGGCATGATTCATTATATGCTTCCGCTTTCGAGCACTTCGCCGGAAAAGGCCGAAAAGAAACCGGCCATGTTCGCAGACACCGGGGTGCCGCTGCTCTTCGAAAAGATGTATAAGCTGGGAGCGAAGAAAGAAAACATGATTGTTAAAGTCGCCGGAGGGGGTAAACTTTACGACGACAACGGAACATTCGACATCGGCAAGCGCAACTACACGGTTCTCAGAAAAATATTCTGGAAGAACAACGTGATTATTCATGCCGAAGACGTGGGTGGCGCGAAATCCAGGACGGCCAGACTCTATATCGACACTGGAAGAACCACAATATCTTCCGGCGGGGAGACTATAGAATTATGATTACCAGAAACGATATCCTTGCAAGAGTCAAGCATCTGCCATCCATCTCCAACGTCATCGTGAAGCTGGCGGATCTGCTTAACAATCCTCATTCCAGCGCCGCCGACTTCGAAAAGATAGTCCGCAACGATCCGGCTTTGACGGCAAACCTTCTCAGAATAGCCAACTCAGCCTTTTTCGGCTGTCCAAGGGAAGTGACTTCCGTTAAGCAGGCCATTACGTTAATGGGCGTGGGACGCGTTTTCGAAATCGCCGCATCGGCTTCATTTATGAAAATACTGCCGGAAACAATTCCCGGTTACGAAATGAACGCCGAGATGTTCTGGTTGCACAGCATGGCTGTGGCAGTGCTTTCCGAAAAACTCTCCAGAGAATTGAAAATAAAAACTCCAGACCTGATATTCACCGCAGGTCTGCTGCATGACATCGGCAAGCTGGCGATAGCTTCCTACCTCAACGACGAGAAAGACACCATCATGCAGGAAATAAAAGTGGGAGGGAAAGCTCTGGTGCAGATAGAAAAGAATGTGCTGGGCATGGACCATTCGGAGGTCGGACTTATTGTCGCCGAAGAATGGAACCTTCCGCCGCGTCTGGGATTGGCCGCCAGATATCACCATACGCCGGATGATCTGCCCGAAAAACAGGACTGTCTGCTTGCCGATCTGGTGCATGTGGCCAATTGCCTGGCGCACATGATCGGCTACGGGTCTGATATCGGTGAAATGCATAGAGTTATTGATCCCAGGGTCATGGAACGTCTGAAGTTCAAGGTTCAGGTGCTGGAACGCGTAGCCAGCGGAGCAACTTCGGAAATTCAGGCCATGGGTGAACTATTTTAGTACTGGAGGCGACAAATGGGTTACAGGATTCTGATTGTTGACGATTCCGAGATCATACGAAAAATCGTAAGAAAATCCATCGGAATGTCTGGATTGGATGTGGGGGAAATTTTCGAAGCCGAAAACGGCGTCCAGGCTTTGAAAGTATTGGACAACGAGTGGGTGGATATCGTTCTGGCCGATCTGAACATGCCTGAAATGAGCGGCATGGAGCTTGTGGAGAAAATGAGCAGCGATAATCTGCTGGTCAGTATTCCGGTGGTGATTGTTTCCTCCGAACACAGCGAGACGCGCATTGAGGAACTCAAGAAAAAAGGAAT
>JAKQSH010000140.1 GCA_029570245.1 Deltaproteobacteria bacterium
CTACAACCATTGCAAATCCTTCCCTGTTTTCTTATTTTTTGTTCAAAGCCTTATCGGCGATGTCTTTGCGATAATGCATGCCTTTCCAGCTTATGCAGGCGACAGCTTCATAAGCGCGAGCCTTTGCCTCTGCAACGTCGCTACCCAGTGCTGTCACACCCAGTACACGTCCTCCGTTGGTGAACCAGCGTCCGCCGTCGCACCGCGTCCCGGCATGAAATATAACAATATCTTTCTTTGCCGAAGCCTCCTCAAGACCAGAGATTTCAAATCCTTTGTCGTAATCGTCTGGATAACCGCCGGAAGCAAGCACAACACACACCGCAGCCTGCGGCTTCCATTTTATCAGCGTGCCGTCAAGCGTGCCGTCACATGCGGCAAGAATTGCAGGAAGCAGATCGCCGTCGATGCGCGACAGCACAGGCTGCGTTTCGGGATCGCCGAAACGGCAGTTGAATTCCAGCACATACGGAATTCCATTATTTATCATCAATCCGGCGTATAGCACGCCTTTGTATGGAATTCCACGCTGCTTCATTGTGTCCACCACAGGTTTTACTACCAGCTCGACGGCCTTGCGCAGCATGGCGTCATCAAGCACCGGCGCGGGCGAATACGCACCCATTCCGCCCGTGTTCGGGCCGTTGTCGCCGTCGAAGACAGCCTTATGATCCTGGGCAGAGGCCAGCGGCAGAATGTTTTCTCCGTCAACGAGAACAAGCAGAGAAGCTTCTTCGCCTTCGAGAAACTCTTCTATTACGACATTTGCACCTGCTGAACCGAAACGCTTCTGCCCCATGATATCATTCACCGCCGAAACGGCTTCTTCTTTGGTGTGGCACACATACACACCCTTTCCGGCGGCCAGTCCATCGGCTTTCACAACCAGCGGAGCGCCGAGTTTCTCGATATAATTCAGAGCCTCATTAATATCAGAGAAAGCCCCGTAGCTGGCAGTTGGAACTCCGGCGGCGATCATAATTTCTTTTGCGAAAGCCTTGCTGCCTTCGAGCCGGGCCGCTGCCTGCGACGGCCCGAAAACTTTTCTGCCCATGGCTTCAAGGCGATCGGCCAATCCTGCAACCAGGGGAGCTTCAGGCCCTATGACTGTCAGGTCAATGTTCTGTTCCGCAACAAAATCAGCCAGAGCGTCAACGGCCTCGGCCTTAATGTTTACACATTCGGCCAAGGAAGCGATAGCGTCGGAGCCGGGCGCGCAGTATAGCTTTTCGATCATGGGACTCTGCGCCAGTTTCCAGACCAGCGCATGCTCGCGACCTCCATTGCCGACTACCAGTATTTTCATTTTCATAAACGTCTCCAATATCTTTATTTGCCCACCACATAAAGTGTGGAACGTGTCTCAAGAGATTCCGGGTCCAGCCTGAAAGCCGCCTGAGCCATATCGACAGCCTTACTGTGATTACCCAGCCTGTGATACAACCCGGCCAGTTTGATATAAGCCCCCGGATGCCTGTTGCCGCTCCGAATGAAGTTTTCCCACAAATCAAGGCGCTCCTCAGTCGTCATGCCGTTATGTTTCACAAGCGCTTTCAAATAGGCTGTCTGGCTGTCTGAAGTTTTAATTTTATGAAGCAGAGCCAACGCCTCTGAACTGCGATTCTCATGCACATAAATCCAGGCCAGCCAGCTTGCGGCTTTTGCGTGTTCGGGGTTGTTTTTCAATACAGCCCTGAAATACCCGGCGGCGGACTTGCGGTTGCCGTCGATATAAGCCGCAAGACCGCTCAGAAAATTCAGCTCGTCGATATCGACTTCATATTTTTCGATTTTTGCCAGAAGCCCAAGAAGCCTTCCGCCGGCGCCATCGAGATCGGCAAGAAGCCTTTTCTGCGGGTGCTGCTCCCAATAATCAGGCGAATAATCCGCCAGCCGCCATAGAACTTTGAATGCGTTATCATATACTCTGTTTTCTATGTGCAACGCGGCAAGAAGAAAACTGGAGGGCGGATAAGAAGGCATTATTTTTATGGCAGTCATATAAGCGGCGATTGCTTCGCCATACTGCATTCTGAGTTCATACAGCCGTCCGGCCAGTGTAGGAACTTCGGGACTGTCCGGCAGAAAAAGAGCCAGATCGGACAGTTCAGCCGCCATGTTTTCTCCAGGATGATCGTCGATATCGCCACGGATTACACGCAGAAGTATCCGCTGGTAACGGGCGACGCTGTTTGAAGCATCGGCTTTAAGTGCCTCGGCGTTATGTTTCTGAGCGTTCGCGAAATCGCCCGTAATAATATACATATGAGCGCCCGTCACATTAAACTCCGCAAGTTGCCTCAGATTTTCTGCGTCGGGGCCTTTTGTCACCAGCGGAGCGAGCTCGCCCATCACATAAGACGGACTTTTGCCTGAAAGCAGCATACTGCGCGCGAACCCGGACATTCCTTCTATTTCATCGTGACCGGATTCAAGCAGACGATTGTACATTCCGATGGCATTGGAATACATGCCGACGCTTTCATACAGATTGGCGGTCTGGAGACATGCGGAACAGCTTTCCGGGTCGATGTCCATACGGCGCTTCCACATCTGCTCGGCTTCAGCAAGATACCCGTTATTGAAATAAATGTCGGCAAGCTTGCGCAGGGCTATTATCGGAAATTTGTCCTGTGCGATAACTTTAGACAAATCGCCTATTGCCTTTTCCGGGTTGTCACCTGCTATGGCTTCCGCAAAAACAATTGTGTTCTCAGGATTCTCAGGTTCACGCGTCACGGCATGGTGTGCGTCGGCAAAAGCTTTGTCGGGCTGTCCCAGAGCAAGAAAGAATCGTGCTCTGGCGCGATGCAGAGATGCCGAAGCCGGTTTAAGGGCCAGTCCGTAATCCAGCATTTCCAGAACATCCTGAAGACGTTTAATGTCTCCGCTGATTTTTCCGCTCAGCGACATACTTTCGGCATAACGCGCGATAATTTCGTCGTTGCCCGGCGAAAACAAAAAAGACCTGCCGAAATTATCGGCGGCAGATGCGTATGATTCCGGCGTGTCCAGAGCAAAAGCAGTTTCACCCTCTTTTATGTAAGCCATGCGCTCAGAAGCTTCCGCCGGATATTCTGCAGCCATACGTTCAACAATTTTCCTTTCCCGTGCTTTCAAGCTGTCGTTTTCGTCGCTGTTTTTCCAGGGAACAAACTCAAATACGAAATAGAGCACGCAAAGAGCGAGCAGCAAACCGCTGACTCTCAGTGCGTATTTTCCAATTTTTCCGTCAGAGCCATAAGAAATGCGAATGCTCGAATTCTGCTCGAAAAGAGTGTTTCTGGGAGGTTTTTCCTTTTTCTTTTCGAAACCGGCAATATCAAATTCGGTAGTGTCTGCGTATTTTTCGTGTTCGATCAGGTTTCTGAAATCCTTTTCGTTGTCGCTGTCGGCGGCGGAAGAGTCGCTTTCAAGAACAAGACTGTGTTCCGAGGAAAAATCCGTTTTATTGCGGTATTCTTCCACTATATCGTAATTACGCTGGATTTCTTCGGGATTCAGATGCCCGCCTTCGGCACCTTGCATATTATTCCTGGCTTTCGGCAATTCAGCCAGAAAAACGTAGTAGTCAGTTTTGCCGCCGTGTTTGCTTGAACCAAGCCTGTTGACCGAACCACACTGCGGGCAGACGACACTGCCGCCGGAATCGGCCTGCAGCGCGGTAAAATATATTTTGCCTCTACATCGGGCGCACTGCCCCTGCATTTTCATCTCCAGTTAATACGGCGAGCCGACAAACAAGTCTTCAGAGAAAGTAAAATACCAGCAGCAAGTCCAAATCGCAAGACTCTTAAAGCGCTTTAAGCCACTGAACCAACGGACTGAAAAACATTTCCTGCGCATGATTGTTAAGGTACAGGTCGGCATGAGCAAACTTGATTTTTTCATTGCCGACATGGACAATATTTTTTCTATCAGCACCGGAAATTTCGTAAGGGAAAACGGCTGTCGCCGGAGGCACTATTCCGTCAGCATTTGCAATTACACACAGAAAAGGAGCTTTGTTTCCTCTGAATTCTTCGGTAACATTACGGCCTTCAAGCACAAGGTCGCGCTTCTTGATCCAGTGAGCTATTTCGCGGTTCAACAGTCGGTTGGGGTCTTCCACCGTCTTTATGAATTCCTCCGCCTTGCTCATGTCGATGTTGTCAGGATGCATATATATTTCGAGCAATCCGGGAATTTTCGCCAGGAACGGCAGAGCGAAACGCGCCATGGAACGCGCACGCCTGACGGAAATCAATCCGATCAGTTCCGGCGAAGAAAAAGCGATTTTCACTGCCGGATGCACGTCAATCCATCTCAGCGGAGACCCCAGCGACACTATCGCGTTTACAGGAGCGTCTTTTCGCAGAGCGGCATACGCCAGAACCATACTGCCGCCCAGCGAACAGCCAAGCAGATTGACCGCCGCACAGCCGCTTAGCGTGTTCTCAAGAACGTACTTAACGGCCAGCGGAAGATCATTCAGCGCAACATCCTGCATGGTGTAAAGACGCGAACCGCCGGTGCAGCGCGAAGGCTCCTGACCGCGAAGATTTATCGACCATACTTCAAAACCGCTTTCGGCCAGATATTCTTCAAGCGATTTGCCGTTGGGATGATAACCGAAAATATAGGCGTTCATTCCATAACCCGGCACAATAAGCACAGGCGGCTTTTTTCTGAGCTTCTTTTTCTCGCAGTACACCTGTTTCAACGCCATTTCCCAGCCGGCGCCGTTATCCACAAAATGACAGGTACTTTTCATTACGGGTTCTTTCTAATTAAAATTGCATTCAAGTATACGGAAGATGACTCAACAACTCAAGAAGGCGTGCTGTGTTTCATTATTCATAGTTATGCTTGCAATGCCGGAAACTTTATTTTAATGTTTTACGGTCAGTAAAACATTAGTCCACATTTGTCTGGAGAATAACAATGACGAAATCCGCATGGTCACTAGCAGTTCTGGCGCTCTTCATTTTCTGTGCATTCTCGGCATGTTCGAGCGGCAGTGATGACGACATTCCCGATGGTGATTCCGACAGTTCCGAAGTCGAAGACGGTGATTCCGAAAACACCGAAGAAGGCGACGGCGACGTTGAGGAAACGCCGGACGGAGATACAGAAGAGATCACCGAAGAAGATGTCGAAAACAGCGAAGAAGACTCGGAAGGTGTCGAAAACGACGGTGACGACATAAACATCCCCGAATCAACGGTACATGTCGTAAGAACTCCGTCAAATGTCGTTCCCGACGAGGTTTATCAGGAAGAAAAACCGACATTTTACCGCACAACCGATGTTCTGCCGGAACTCAACGTCACAGCACTTAAACAGCTTGGCGCGCTGACCATGATCGGAACAACCAATGGTCTTTACGCCCACGACCCGCTGGCCGCTACCGTTTTCATTCCAATTGCGGGACCGGGCAGCGCAGGAGAAGTCAGAGACATTTACGGCAACACCAGCGACAACCGCCTGCTTTACATCGAAGGTGCGCAGGTCAAATTTGCAAACCCGGTCGCAAAAAACAAAGCCGGCTCAATTGCAATTGATGTTCCAGGCGCAACACCGCTGTGCGTAATCGAGCATAACAACACCGTTTTTGTAGGAACCAGCGCCGGACTCGGACTTATTTTCGAAGAAGCATTTGCTCCCATCGAAGCAGTGAGCGGTTTTGAGGTCAGAGCAATGGTCGCAGATGCGAACGGTCTGCTGTACCTTGCCACCAGCGCCGGAGTCAAAACATGGGACGGTGATGCGCTTACCGACGTTTCATTGCCGGAAGGCTTCGAGAACGCTCAGCTGGTAGATATAGCCGCCACATCCGGCGGAGCAGACATTATAGCAGCAACCGACATCGGTCTGGCTAAAGTAAGCGGCGAAAAGAAAGCTTATCTGCCCCAGAAAGGCGGCATCGCTACCGACCATATCAATTCTCTCACAATTTCCGGCGATATGTGGCTTATGGGTCACTCTCCTTATGCCGATCCCGACGACGAATCGGGAACAACGATAATCGGCGGCGGAGCAACGGCTGTTTTCTACCCGGACGACAATGGAACTTTCGGCCATGTGGACCATTATATTTCTCAGCGATGGCTGCCCTCGAACGATGTTAAATGTGTCGCAATCGACCAGGACGGCAACCGCTGGATAGGTACATCTCAGGGAATAAGCGTAATTAAGCTGGTCAACAACACACTGGCTCAGAAAATGGAATATTTCCAGAAATTCCTGGACGACTACTACTGGCGTATGGACGGTTTCGTCTCATCCGACATGGACTCCGAAGACGAATGGAGCGTTGTCAATCCGCATCTTAGCGACAAGGACAACGACGGTTTGTGGACCCAGATGATGATCGGAGGATGGTGTTACGCCTATGCCGTTACCGGAGAAGAACGCTTCTATGAAGCCGCCCGCAAGGCCATGAACAACATGGAAATGGAAGTTGACGTTCCGGCTGCCGATTTCGAGGCCGCCGGGCTTGGACGTGGATTCGTCACACGTTCGCTGGTGCGCGACGACGAAGGCGAAGTATACACAAGCAAGGCTACACAGTCGAACTGGCATCTTACCGAATACGAAGGACGCAGTTATTACTGGAAGGACGATACTTCATCCGATGAGATCGACGGCCACTTCTACGGGTATCCGCTTTTTTACGACATCTGTGCAAAAACCGACGAAGAAAAAGCTTCAATCGCCGAGCACGCTTCGGCTATCGCCTCTTACATCATGGACCACGGTTACTATCTTATCGACCTCGACGGTCAGAAAACCACACACGGACACTGGGCGCCCGAATATATAGGCGGCTCGGTACACGGAAACGACTGCATCGACTGGTGTCAGAGCGTAACCGACTGGGACATCATAAACTGTGCAGCTCAGTGTGTCGAATCCGGCGCGGGCAGCGGCTGGCTTAACGGCATGCAGATTCTCGGCACTCTGCTTTCGACATGGCATATGACCGGCGACGACAAGTTCTACCGCGCATACGAAGACTTCATTACAGAATACAAATACGACCAGCTCATCATGTTCCATAAAGGCATCGTCACCGTCACCAACAGACACATGGCCAATCATTCAGATCACGAGTTGGCGATACTGGCCTATCATACTCTCATCCGCTACGAGCCTAACGCAGACAGACGCCAGAACTGGATCGACTCGCTCAACGCGTTCCTTGAATATGAAATCAAAGAGCGCAACCCTCTGTGGGAGGGAATTCGTTCTCTCTCGTCGGGAGAATCCGAATACGCCGAAGACGCAGTCGAAACTCTGCGCCTTATACCCGAAGACCTGCGCGATGTTTACATCAATCAGAAACATCGCAAAGACTACGAAGTCGATAAGTCGCTTGACCGCTTCGACGAACCGCAGTTCACCGAAGTTCCGCCTTACGACGAAATCCGTCTGGTCTGGTGGAACGGCAATATGTACAGCATGATTGACGGCGGCAGCGGCAGAAACTACGGCGGACCTATGGCCTGGCTGCTTGCCTACTGGACGATGCGTTACGCCGGAATCATCGTTGACGCCAATGAGTAAAAACGGCGATAGAGACATAAAATCCGTCCGCTTCGGATATAATCCGAACTCCAGTTCGCTGGGAGTATTCGTATCAGTGTTGATATACGGCACGCTTTCTCTGGCTGTTGTGGCGCCACTGGTGGCAATGGGAATAAGGCTGGTTAAGAAGCGAAACGAAGCGGACAGGAAACAATGAACCGAAAAACGGCGTTTTTGAAATCAAAAACGCCGTTTTTGCTTGAAAAATGCCTGAATCGCACGTAATATCGAAGTGTTGGTTGATGTTTGCACCAGCGGACGGAGTTCAGGGCGTCCGGGAAAAACACAATCGAAAAGAATGCGGGGCGAGACATGAATCAGAGACAGATCGAACAATTCAGGAGGCTTCTCGACAACAAAATGCAGGCTCTCATGGGTAAAGCCGACATGACGGTCGTTGACGGCGTATCGGAAGAAACCGCGCCTTTCGCAGACCCAACCGACAGGGCTACGCTGGAAGAAGGACGCAACCTGCATCTGCGCGTTCGCGACCGAGAGAGAAAGCTCATCAACAAAATACGTCAGGCTCTGGACCGTATCGAAAAGGGTCATTACGGGTACTGCAAAGTCTGTGGAGAACCGATTCCCCCCAGCAGGCTGCAGGCACGCCCCGAAGCCGAGTTGTGCATTGAATGCAAGGAAGAAATGGAATTACGCGAGCAGAGAAAAATACATCTGCGCTGAAAGCTTCCTGTAATTTGTATGAAACGCGGCATTTATGCGATAATATACGCCCTTCTGCAAGGAAGGGCGTTTTAATTTGAACCATGGAAGTCAACATGAAGAACATATCAAAAATTCCGGCTGTTTGCGCATTTTTTGTTTTTCTGCTGCTGGCGACTGCAGCTTATGTCGAACCGCCCTCTCTGCTTCTTGAGCACGTTACAGGGCGCTACGCGACTTGGAGCGGCCTAGAACTCAAAGGCGAATTGCAGATTTTTACCGGCGCGACAGGCGTCGTTAACAAATTCACACTGTCGCTTGCAAAACCCGGCATGGCAAGACTCGATACCGCAGAAGGCAGTGCAGTAAAAAATCAGGCTCGCAGCAATCCGGCATATGAGGCCATGCCCGAATACCGCAAGGCTGCCTTCGACCTGCTGCTGTATTCGGACCAGAAAGTCAAGCTGGTCGATTTGCTGAAGGGTTGGGGCATCGACATCACATCCTCACACATGGGACTGCTGGAGAAAGACCCCTGCATAATACTCGGCGCGCCGGAAGCACAGTCTCAAACGCCGCAGGTCTGGTTCAACAAAGACCGCTACTGGCCAAGCAGATTGATATTGAAAAGTTATGCAGGAGAAGAAAAAAACATCATCGACATCCGTTTCATCGGATGGAACCTGCCGGTCGGCGCCGACATCATGCCCGCTGAAATCCAGATATACATGAACGGAGAAAAAGCCGAAACATGGAAAGTCAAATCAATGAACCGCCATCCGGGTCTGGATCATCGCTTTGACATATGAATATGTCCCATGAAATCTATGCAGAAGTAGCCGTTCCGCTCCCGCTCTCGGCGTCATACACCTACAGGGTTCCGCCGCACTTCATCGAAACGCTCGAACAAGGCATGCGCGTTGAAGTGCGTTTCAGCAACCGCGTGCTGGCCGGAGTTGTACTTGAATTGCATGAGCGCCCACCAGCCGCCGAAACGCTCGACATTCTTGATGTTCTGGACGACGAGCCCTGCCTGCCGACCGGCGCGCTCAAGCTTTATAAATGGATATCCGAATATTATTTCGCCCCGCCGGGCGAGGTGCTGCAATGCGCTCTGCCGCCGGGCTACCTTGATGCGCGACAGGTGTACGTGCGACTGGGAGAAAACGGCAGAAAAGTTCTGGAAGGCATACCGACCGGCATCGACGCTGCATGGAAAACACAAGCCAGGCGGAAATATCTGGATAAACTGGCGCTTCTCAACGGCGGAGAGAAATCGCTGTCATCCTGGCTCAAAGAACCGGGAGGAATAGATCGCGACACGCTGAAACAATGGCGCGAAAGCGGCCTGATAATAACACGCGAGAAGGAAGCCGGACGCGGCGTTGAAGCCCGCACGGTGACTGCATACTCCTGTGCGGAAGACTGGAGTGAAAAAGCGGCGCAGCAGTTGAAGCGCGCACCGGTGCAGAAACTGCTGCTGGAAAAAATAGCCGAAGCCGGATGCATCAGCAGAAGCGAACTGCTGGAACTCTACCCATCATCCGCCGGATCGCTGGCGGCTCTGCAGAAAAGCGGTCTAATTTCTGCCGTAGAAATGCGAGTCTGCCGTTCTCCGCTGGGGCATCAGCTGGTGCAGGAAAGCTGCGCACGCAAGCCGATAATCAGTCTCAACGACGAGCAGACATCAGCAGTCGAAAGACTTGCCATTGCATTGAACAGCGGCGAATTCAAAGCTGCGCTGCTTGAAGGCGTAACCGGTTCAGGCAAAACTGAAGTTTATCTGAGCGCCGCCGAAAGCTGTACAGCTGCAGGACGCGGCGTTATCTTTCTGGTGCCTGAAATAGCCATGACACCGCAACTGCTGTCACGAGTGCATGCGCGTTTTGGAAACTCTGTGGCGGTCATGCACAGCGGGCTTTCACGAGGAGAGCGACTGGACGAATGGCAGCGTGTGCGCAGCGGTGAAGCCCGCGTGCTGGTTGGTGCGCGCTCGGCCATACTGGCCCCAATGGACAATGTAGGACTGATCGTTGTGGACGAAGAGCATGACCCGTCATACAAAGGCGAAGACCGCGTGCTTTACCATGCCCGCGACGTAGCGCTGATGCGCGGCAAAATCGAAAACGCCCTTGTACTGCTGGGCTCTGCCACTCCTTCGCTCGAAAGCCGCTTCAATGCGGAATCAGGTTTGTATCAACGCCTCACACTGACCAGACGCGCGACGGACGCCGCAGTGCCGCAGATAAAACTTGTCGATCTCAAAGAATTCTGGATGGCGCAGAAACGCCGTCTGTCTTCGGAACTCATAATCGCCATGCGGCAGCGACTGGAACGCGGCGAGCAGAGCATTCTGTTTCTCAACCGCCGCAGCTACGCGCCCTCGCTCATGTGCCGCAAGTGCCGGCGCGTCATTGAATGTGACGACTGCAGCGTACCTCTGGCATATCACAAACACGGGGAGGAGCTTGTATGTCATGCCTGCGGGCGCAGCGCAGCATTGCCGCGCGAGTGTCCTTATTGCGGGCGGGACGAACTTGAAATGATCGGAGTGGGCACACAGAAGATAGAAGAAGAGCTGGAGCTCACTTTTCCCAAAGCCGTCATAGAGCGACTGGATCAGGATGCGGTTCAGAAGAAAGGCAACATGCGCGATATTCTGCAACGCATGGCGCGCAACGAAATTGACATTCTGGTCGGAACGCAAATGGTGACGAAAGGCCACGATTTCCCCAACGTAACGCTGGTGGGTGTGCTGCTGGCCGACCAGGGCCTGAACTTCCCGGATTTCAGAAGCGCCGAACGAACCTTTCAGCTGCTTACGCAGGTCGCCGGACGCGCCGGACGCCACGACAAACCCGGACAGGTCATAATTCAGACGTTGCGCCCGGATCATCATGCAATACAGTGCGCGCTGGACGCGGATTTCAACCGTTTCTTTGCGGAGGAGTTGCAGCACCGGGAAGGCATGTATCCGCCTTATATGCGGCTGGCGGCGGTTCGTCTGGAAGGCGAAGATGCGCAGGAAACATTCAGGCTGGCCGGCGACATTGCAGAAAAGCTGAAACATATAATCAAAGAACACAAGCTCGAATCCACGCAGGCTCTGGGCCCGGCCATTGCACCCATACGCAGACTGCGCTCCAATTACCGCTTCCGCCTGCTGCTGCGCTCCGCCTCACGCAAAAACCTGCATGTAATGCTTAGAGCCGCACAGGCGCTGAAGCTGTGGCAATCGACGGACAAGGTCAAAGTCACGCTCGATGTCGATCCGGTAAATATGCTTTAAGACTGCGGCAAAGGCCCATTCAGGATTTTTTTTTCGAGAATGAATTCTACCGATCCCAGAAGAAGTGCACGCTCGGCTGGATTTACAAGAGCCGCAACGGCGCGGTGACGCAGGTAGCGCAATGCGAAAGACACAGACAGATAATGGCTGCGGTAAAAATGGCTTCGCCAGTATGCAAGACGCTCATCAGAGACGCGTGAGACGTTCAGCGCCAGATCGTTGTAATGAGAAAGGCGCTGGAAGTCTATCTGCGGCTTCTCTGTCTCATAAAAAGGCGAGCCGGGATAAGGCGTAAAAAAAGCCACCTGAATCATAAAAGGCGACAACTCTTTCATAAAGCGGAAGGTCTGAAGTATTTCGGACTCGCTTTCGCCGGGATTACCAAGCATGAAAAACAACGTGGTCAGAAGCCCGGCATCTTTTGCAGCTTTTACTGCGCTGCGCATCCGCTTTTTCCCTTCGCCTTTTTTCATAAGCTTCAGAATGCGTTCCGAACCGGATTCGATTCCCATCGTTAATGCGCGGCAACCGGCCCTGTACATTTCGCGGGCCAGACGCGAGTCGAATCTGTCGGCGCGAGTCTGCGCCGCCCATTTAAGGCGCAAACCACGCGCCCGGATTTCATCGCAGAGCGCCAGCACCCACTCACGATCATAGGTAAACGTGTCGTCTTCAAAAAACAAGGCGTTTCGCCCCAGCGCAACAAGTCGCTCCATTTCGTCGGCCACGCGCTGCGCCGAATGCATCCGTACCTTTGCTCCGTATGATTGTCGCAACGTGCTCGAACAGTATATGCAGGCATAAGGACAACCGCGACCGGCCAGCAGAAACCCCCATTTCAAAGGTTTTATGGAAGGAACAGCCACCGAGTGCATTACGTAAGCGTCCAGATCGAACAACGACCAGTCCGGCGACGGCAGACTGTCGAGATCGAAGAACGTTTCGCGTACAGGCACAGAAACTACACTGCCGTCTATGTCGCGCCATGAAATCCCGGATATTTTTTCCGGCGATTTTCCGATTTCAACAGAAGATAGCAGCTCCGGCAGAATCGGTTCAATCTCGCCGCGAATACAGAAATCGAAAGGAGTCTCACCGGCCAGCACATCCTCAGGTAAAGCCGTCGCATGCTGTCCTGCCGCGATGGCAACGAAGTCGCGCACTTGTTTGAGGCTCAATACCAGATGCCGCGCCAGATGCGCCACCGGCGAAGTGAAATCGACCAGCAGAGCATCGAAGAAGCGCGACACTAGATGATTCTTCAGCTTTTCGAAGTCCATGGGATGCGCCCATGTATCTGTAATCTCCACTTCACGCGCAGAATTCTTTAAAAGTGCGGCGACATATGCCAGAGAAAGCGGCGGCATTACGTCCTGCGGGTGGCGTTTCTCGAATTCCATGAACGGGGCCAGTCGCAGCAGGTGAACGCGTTTAAGTGCGGGTCTGAAAATTACGGTCATTGGTCGGACTCGTTTCGATAGCGCCGCACCAGTTCGTAAAGATCGAAAAACATCTGGATCGGATCGCGCAGCAGTCGTATGGAACTGCGTGGCGTAATGACACAGTCCACTGGAACTTCCGTCACCCGATAGCCGTTCTGCGCGGCCAGATATAAGAGTTCAACGTCGATAAGAAAACGGTCGATGCTCGTCAGAGGCATGAGTTCTTTTGCCGCCCGCCTGCTCAGAACTTTGAAGCCGCACTGTGTATCGCGGAACTCCAGCGGCAGACTGCGCCGCACCATAAAATTGAGACTGCGGCTTAATATTGCACGGTATGGGCGGGGGTCGATGAAATGCGAACCGCGAATGAAACGTGAACCGATGGCGATGTCGAAACCATCGCCAAGCACTGCCTTTTCGAAGCGCGGCAGATGGTCGATGTCGATGGCATGATCGGCATCCACAATAACCACAAGATCACCAGAGGCGTAACGGCAGGCTTCGCGCACTGCGTAACCTTTTCCGCGATTGCAGTTCATTTCAATTATGTGCGCCGGTTTTCCGGCCAGAGCCGCACGCATCACGGATGCCGAAGCATCGGAACTTCCGTCGTCAACAGCGATAATTTCGTATGGATAACAACTGCTTTCGAGGTAAAGCGAAATCTCGCGGCAGGTTCTGGCTATTACGAACTCTTTGTTGAACACCGGCAGAATTACGGAGATCAGCGGTTTGCTTTCCGGTGTCGCACCGGGAGTTCCTGAGCTGTCAGACGTCTCATTTCTGCCGCCAGTTTGAGTCAATGAAATCTCCACCCGTTATTCAGAGAAATTGAGTTATCAGGTTAGCAAAGCTAAACCATGCGGTCAATGACGGACAGCAACGTCATTTCGCACCGAATCTGTCGGCTACGGCTTTGCGTATGGCTTCTATCACGTCCGGCATGGAGCTGCGCGTAAGCAGGTTTACGATAAACTGAGGAATCGGCATGCCGGGATCGGTATAAACGTTGTAATCCACAAGCGTCCACTGAGAATCGTTGAAGGGATGCAGATGATAATAACCATTGGTGTCGCGAATATCGCCGCTGACATATTCCCATTCAATAACGCTGTCGCCGTAATGCAACAGATTCAGCGTATATGCGACCTTGGTCAGCGCAATCTTAAGCTGATACGAATTGGTGGCCATGTTGCCGTTCCAGCTTACTTTTATGTCTTTGAGATGCGGCATGTATTTTACATATGACGGATAGTCGCGCAGAAACGCCATAACCTTTGAAGGAGGGGCCTTGATGACTGCAATTGCCTGACAGCTGCGGGCTTCGCCCTGCCCCTTTACTTCGCGCAGAATAACCTTGCCTCTGCTTATTTTCTCCATCTCGTCCGAACTCAATTTCGGAGGCGCACCCAGCTTGCTTACGGCAAGCGCCGACTCCTGAGCGGCAGAAAGCGGCTTGAACCCAGCGGCGGGATTGCTGAACTTCGGCTCTTCTGCAACTGCATACCCCGTCAGGGTCAACACCCAGCAAGCCAGCAGAGCCGGAATAAATATTTTTGTTTCATGCAACAGCATCTGCGACCCTCCGTAAAACAATCGACCTCAGTCGTGAGCGATATCCAAATCCTGAATCCATGAGAACGGCTGCCTGACACCGACATTTCCTACAGTGATATGTACTCGTGTACGCCCCTTATCGGTACGTAAGACGTCAGGCGCATCGCCGCGCAATTGTAGTCGCGGCGTACTCTTTGATGGATTCCCGGACAATACGGTATCCAACTGAAATATCTGTCCGATTTCCGCATTCTGAATTTCATCGCCGGAAAGAAGCTTTTCTGTCGAGGTCGGCTCGTCGTATTTTTGCTTTTTTTTCTTAGCGCTTTGATCTGTATGCATATAAACCATGTCCAACTTGCGTTCAGAATGTCCTTTCACCCTGGCAAACAGGCGCAGGTCATATTTCTTACTCCCGTTTTTGTCGGATTCATGCAGGCGAGAGAAACAACCCGGAACGTCAAGCCAGCTGCCGACGGAAGCGAGCTTGAAATTAACGCCATCGGAATATTTTCTGACAGACGCAAGCAGATTTGCAGTGTCAAGCTTCCACGATGATTGCGCCGTCACAAAAGGCGATACGCGCTCCAGCGTTTTCCATTGAGCATCCGAAAGTGTGCTGCAGATGATGCCGAAATCGCTGTCGCCGTCTTTCAAATCAAACGCAGCAAAAACATCTTTGAGCTTGAACTCGAATGAAAGATCGTATTTATCATGCTTCAGGTCCACAATGCTGCGCACACGATAAAGCAAACCGGGCTGCCATTGATCAGTAGGCACTGCAGGAAAGACGGTTCGGCTGACAACGGCTTTCCTGTTTTTCAAACCGGCCAGACTGCCGTTGAGGACAAGCTGATAATTACCATAAATTCTGTGCGGAGTCGAAAACACCAGACTCAGTTCGCTGCGCCCATCCGGCAGTTCATCAATTCTGTATCCATGATACTGAATGCTGCCGACAGTGGCCTCCTTTTTTGGAGGTTCCAGTGAACTGAGAACCGCCTTCAAATCCTGTTTTTCCGGAAAACCACGTCGATAATTGTATGACGCAAGCGACCTTTCAAGTCCATCCGAAGATTTATCGGCCTGCGCCTGCCAGTACTTTATTGAACTTTCTTTGTTCCAGTAAAGCGCAAGATTAAGTGACGCTGCGGGATCATCCACAATGTCATACGGGCAGTGAACCAGCGAGAAGAAATAGCGCGCAACCATGGATTGAGGATGTACGGTCTTGCGTTTCACTGTGCTGTATTTCCAGTCTCCGCGCAGATCGAATATGTAAAAATGTCCGTAATTTATGAAATTAAACTCGGAGCACAGATACTCCAGAAAATTGCTCGGAACGCTGTTGCCGTGCACCAGAAACCTTGAATACTTTCCGTTTTTCCGATTGACGAAAAAGTCGCCGATTTTTTGAACCGCTTTGAAGCGCCGGTCTAAATAATAATGGAACTCACGTCTGATTTTACCGCCCATCGACACAAGAATCTGATCGTCCGGGCGACTGCTGTCGCGAGCAAGGCTTGCTATGATGTTGTAGTCCAGTTCGTAATCGTATTTAAGCGGACTGTCCATGGCGTCGATATCAAGCGAATATTTATAAATCGGATTGGCGGACTTGACGAAAAATTTAGGAACAGAATAAGCCGCCATACTCAGAAGGAAAACAACAGTTACAAAAACGGCAATGGGCCTGGCTCGAACGGACAGAGCTCGGCGGATGCGCAGCAGCGCAAAGGCGGAAGCCAGTGCAAAGAACGGCACCATGTAGAGCACAGTGTATTCATGTATATACGAAGCGGGTTTCATAGGCAGAATATAAGACAGCCCGGCACCAAGAAAAGACAGTACGTAGGCATCGCTGCGATTGAGACGATCATTGAAAACACGGAAGAACAGGTCAACCAGATAAACCAGCGTAAGCACATAGACCATTGGAGAGAAGAAGGCGTAGTAATAGTCCCAGTGCTTCAGCAGTTTAAGCAGTGAAAGGTCTCTGCCGCCAGACAGTTTATGCCTGCCCATGAACAGTTTATAGAAATCATGCATGGAATCCTGCATTGATGCCAGATGCAGAACAACAATCACCAGCATCAGCGCTACCATGAATACGTATACGACGTGAAAACGCAGTTTCCGCTCCCCGCC
>JAKQSH010000141.1 GCA_029570245.1 Deltaproteobacteria bacterium
TCAAACCGATTACAAACGCATGCTGGCCTATTCCAGCGTTGAACATATGGGAATACTGGCACTCGGAATCGGCATCGGCGGAGTAGCGACGGCAGGAGCACTGCTTCACGCCGTAAATCATTCGCTGGCCAAAGCCGCACTGTTCATGGTCGCAGGAAGCATTCTGACGGCCTGTCGCAGCAAGGATGTCGGCGAAGTAAGAGGACTTCTGCGGGTTCTGCCGGCCAGCGGCGGACTGTGGGTTGCAGGAATTCTGGCCATTACCGGCACGCCTCCATTCGGAATTTTCACCAGTGAATTAATGATTCTCAAAGGCGCTCTGGCAAATAGTGAATGGTTTGTCGCGGCTGCATATCTGCTTGGTCTGGCGATTGTTTTCGCTGCAATGATCTGGACTCTCCTGCGAATGGCTTACAGTCGCAACGGCGCAGAAGATTCCGTCGTCTCGCACGAACACAGCTCCGCCGTCTCAGACGCTGTCCCTGCTCTGCTGCTTGCATTCCTGCTGCTTCTGGGCCTCTGGATTCCGGCTCCACTCTGGAATCTCATCAATGACGCAGCGGCCTCAATAGGAGGGACTTTCTGATGGGTTCAGCAATGATTTATTACACAATCAACGGTCAATCCGTTCCGATATCTGAAATTCCCGTTTGTACCATTGAACAATGGCGGCTCGAAATAATCAGACTGCTGGCCGAAGGAGGTCATCTGTCTTCTCTGTTCGCGACCAAAGGCGGCAGGAAAAACCGCATTATCGCGGTTATTTCGGAACCAGAGCATAGACGGATAGCCATTGCCGCAACGGAAGTCGAACAGAATTATCCTTCTCTGACTGCGGACTGCCCTTCTGCCCACTGGTTCGAAAGGGAAATCTTCGAACAGTCAGGCATCAGACCGGACGGCCATCCATGGTTGAAGCCCATAAGATTTCAGCCAGTTTCGAATGCGGAACCCAATCCGATGATAGGTGTCACCGACTTTTTCCGCATGCATGGCGAAGAGGTTCACGAAGTCGCAGTCGGACCAGTGCATGCAGGAGTCATTGAGCCGGGGCATTTCCGTTTTCAATGTCACGGGGAAACAGTCTTTCATCTTGAAATATCGCTTGGTTATCAGCACCGTGGAATAGAGCGTGCTCTGGTCGGCGGCCCGAATGTTCGCAGCCTGCATTACATGGAAACTCTGGCCGGCGACACAAGCTGCGGGCATGCCGGGGCCTATTGTGCCGTTCTGGAATCTCTTTCAGATACAGAAATTCCGCAGGAAGCCGATGCAATAAGAGCTATCGCTGCCGAGCTTGAACGCATGGCCAATCACATCGGCGATCTGGGCGGGCTGGCGACGGATGTCGCATTTCTGCCGACAGCCAACTACTGTGGAAGAATCCGTGGCGACGTGCTGAATCTGAGCGCGCTTATCTGTGGAAACCGCTTCGGACGTAATCTTTTAATTCCGGGGGGAGTGCGCTTCGGCATTGACGGGCAACGTCGCGACAAACTTCTCAAGAGGCTGGATGATATTGAAAAAGACCTCAATAGCGCTGTTCCTCTGATGTTAGAAACGCCTTCCGTCACGGCGCGTTTCGACGGCACCGGCAGGCTTTCAAGCGAAACGGCGCGTGAAATCGGCCTGGTTGGAGTTGCCGCACGCGCCTGCGGCCTTGTTCTTGATGTGCGCGACCAGATGCCTTACGGTGCATATCGACACAACTGTCCGCCTGCTTCGACTTATCACAGCGGCGACTGCTTTGCACGCGCTTATGTCCGCTGGCTGGAAATTCAGCAATCCATAGTTTTCATAAGGCACCAATTGGAAATCAGCGACTCTTCCCAGTCTTTCTTCAAAGAATGCAGCGCGCTGAAGCCAGAACATCTTGTTGTGTCAATGACGGAAGGCTGGCGCGGCGAAATCTGCCATGCAGCGGCTACAGACGCAAATGGAGCCTTTGCATTTTACAAAGTAACTGATCCGTCGTTCCACAATTGGTTCGGACTGGCTCTGGCGCTGCGCAATCAGCAGATATCCGATTTCCCGTTGTGCAACAAAAGTTTCAGCCTGTCCTATTGCGGACACGATTTATAAGCGAGGATATTAAATGATTCGCGTACTGGGAGTAAGAATACTTCAGAAGCACCGCACGATGAAATATCCCGACGGCAATGTGCCGGAATTATCGGATCGCTATCTGGGCCGTCCGCAATTCGCCAGCGGAAAATGTCCTGACGCCTGCACCGCATGCGTGAATGTCTGCCCGGTCGTGGCTATCGGCATCGAAAACGGAGAGCCGCACCTTGATACTGGACGTTGCCTGTTCTGCGGCGTATGTGCGGATGCATGCAGCGAAGGCATACTTTCATTCTCCGCCAATCATCGACTGTCCGCAGCCAGACGCGACGATCTGGTGATTAACAGAACATCCCCAGAAAGAGCCGAAGCGATCAGCACCCTGGCCAGGAATATGTTCAGCAGATCGCTAAAGTTGCGACAGGTTTCAGCCGGCGGTTGCAACGCATGCGAAATGGATTCAAACGTACTTGGAACTCCAGCCTGGGACATGGGACGCTTCGGAATCCAGTTCGTCGCATCCCCACGCCATGCAGACGGCCTGCTTATTACAGGACCAGTCAGTGAAAACATGCGCCTCGCACTGAAAAAGACATATGAAGCGCTGCTTGAGCCGCGCATCGTCATTGCCTGTGGTGCATGCGCAATTAACGGCGGGCCGTTTATCGACCATCCAGAAGCACACAACGGCGCGGATTCAATCGTTCCTGTCGATCTCTACATCCCCGGATGTCCCCCGCATCCGTTGACTATTCTGGACGGTCTGTTGCGATTTATCGGCAGAAACACACCATAATTAGCCATTGGACAACGACATACCGACACATTCCCTGTTCATCGAAAGAATCACTTGACTAAAAACCTTATTTCAATAGGTTTCGATTTGTGACCTAATCCAATCAGCATAATATACTGATTGAAATACATAATGGGATTAGCAGTGAAAAACCATGGTCGGAGTTGCCTGACAAATTAAGGCCATAAAACAGGAAACGGTATTCAAGTCCTGACGCTGGGCGGTGGAACGGACGCACAGCTGGATGAACAGATTCCGACGTATAATCATCAGCCGGGAAAAACGCGCGATATTCTTTCGCCAAACTGGGGAGTACTCAGGTACAGCAGTAGAAAAAAATGTAAAGGATCGAAATAAATATTTGACATGAAACTAATTCCGTATAGAATCCCGAATCCGTTGGCAATTTATGTTTCCGACCCGGCAATAAATGGGGCTATAGCTCAGCTGGGAGAGCGCTTGAATGGCATTCAAGAGGCCGCCGGTTCGATCCCGGCTAGCTCCACCAAAGATATCAAGGACTTACGAAATCTCGTAAGTCCTTTTTTTTCGCTCTGGGGCAAATTGGGGCAAAAACTTTTGTCCGGGTACTTTTTGGGCCACCTGGAAAACGCCCCGGAGTACCCCGAAGATAGCCCGAAGATAGCCCGAAGATGCCCTCCTGGAGATGGCCAGGAATCGCCCTTGAGCTGCCTTTGAGCTGTCCTGCCCCCTAAAACGAGTCCGGTTTATGTGTTATGATATCAGCTGGCATGTGCTGCGGCGCATCTTCGCCAGCCATCTGCGATGCGCGGCGCACCGCTTCCGACCATTCAGGAACTTCTGGGACACAGCACAATTCAGATGATCATGCGATATTCCCATTTAAGCCCGGAAGCGAAGCTGGATGCGGTACAATTGCTGCATTCCAACGGCAAAACAGCGGCACAAAAAAACGACGGGTTGCAAACCCCGTCGTTTTTATTAAGAAAAGGTGGTAGCGGAGGAGGGACTTGAACCCCCGACACTGCGGATATGAGCCGCATGCTCTAACCAACTGAGCTACTCCGCCGACTGGAGAGGCAAATTAATCGTTTTGCCTCTCCATGTCAAGTTCTTTCAGCATTTTTCGCAAACGATCCGGCGTTCTGCGAAAAGTTCATTCAGCCGGTGCCCACTCAACACAGGCTGAATAATCAAGATTGATCGGACGTCCGGTTATTTTCTCTTCGGTGCCGTCCACAGCATAAGCATCGTCGGCCACACAGAATTTATCTTCCGTGTCCTCATAATCTCCGTCGTCGTTCACGTCGATGGCGACGACCGCCTTATAAGTGCCGCCGTAAACCGGGAACAGAAGATAATTGCCGATTTTGTCGGCGCTGTCCGCGGCAAGAACGACATCCGCTCCGTTTACCATGGCGTTAGTGTCGTCCACCAGCAGCACCCTGCTTTTAGTAATTCCATCCGGCGGGTTGGCAATGCGCAGTTGGCCTTCTATCCATGTTATGGGAATGTCAAGATCAACTTCGTAATCACGCTTGGCTTCGTCGCTTACATTGACTTCATAGGGACCTTCGTAGGCGAGAGTAGGAATGGCGTTGCCGCTGTCGTCGGTGTAAATGTATGTAGCGATAATCCACACCGCCGGAGAACTCGGAACGTTGCCTATTTCGTAAGAGAAAGATGCGTTGGTGCCGTCTTTTTCAATAAGCGAAAGAGCCAGCGGCGCCGGTTTTTCTTCACCGCTGGAAGGGTCCCAGTCGAACACGAAAAGGCTGATTACACTGCCGTCGGCCTTGGGCTCAGGCAGAGTGACATCGCCATGGAAACAGCCGAAAGCGGGGTCGCAGCTTCCGAAATAGAACACTTCGTCTTCAATGGTACGAGCCGCAGAAGTCGGCTTGTATGGACTGTAAGGCGAGAACATCGTTATGGGCTCGTTGCCGAGAGCTTCCATGTAAACCATGGCAACCAGGTAATAATCTTTATCAAGCGGCAGATCATAAAGAGCGAAACTCCGCTCAGCAGTATCGGCATCAGTGAAGTCGAGAGCGACAGGAACCACCAGAATGCGTTTGTCGTCGCCGCCATAAAGTTTCTCCTGAACAGCAAAAACAATGGCGCGACCGGCCTGGAACTGCGGAGCCAGCTTGAGCGTTCCGGTAATTACACCCCGCTCAGGATTCTCCACTCCCACAAAAACATCAGCACCGGTCACATCCTTCTGACCTT
>JAKQSH010000156.1 GCA_029570245.1 Deltaproteobacteria bacterium
TTTCCTACAGGGTAATTTGTGCTGCCAGGCAGACCGACCGGGATATTCATTATATTTGCACCGCTAAAAAAGGATGCCCTGGTAGCTCAATTGGATAGAGCAACGGCCTTCTAAGCCGTGGGTCGCAGGTTCGAATCCTGCATGGCGTACCATATATTGAATAAGATGTATGACGGTGGGTGTAGCTCAGCTGGTTAGAGTGCAAGGTTGTGGCCCTTGAGGCCGTGGGTTCGAATCCCATCACCCACCCCATTTTTCTATTGTAAAAACGACGTGTTGCCAAATCCGTCGTTTTTTTGTGTCCGGATGGTGTCCACACTGCCTGTTCGCGCATATTTTACAGAATGTTGGTTTTATTGGCCGCTTTTATTAAGTTTTTCCAACGCCTTCGCTGCGGCGTCGGCATATTCCCCGCTTGGAGCAAGGCGCAGATAATGCTCGTACTCGGCAATGGCGCCACGCTTGTTTCCGGTGTTCTGAAAAATAAAAGCCTTCTCGAAATGAGCCAGTGCGAAATCTGGGTCAAGCTTCAGCGCCTTTTCCAGTAATTGCAGCGATTTTGAAGGATTGTTGTATTTGTCGCCTTCGCGCGCCAGCAGATAATATGGTTCGGGGTCGTTCGGGTTCAATTCGTTGGCCGCCCTGAACCGCGCAAGTCCGGCGGCTTGCCGCCCCTTGTATATATCCACTTCACCCAGACGGCAGTATATGCGGCTGCGGTACCCTACAGCTCGCGGGAACTGCTCCAGAATCGCCAGCGACTGCTTGAAAAGCTTGACTGCCTGTTCTATTTTGCCTTCAACAAAAAGCATCTGGCCGATTTCATACATGGCCCTCGGATAGTCTTCCTGAATTCTCAATGCCTGTTCAAACTCGCTGCGAGCCCATACTTTTTCGTCCTGCGCCAGCTTAAGCCGCCCGAACCAGTAGTGCGCCATGGGCAACTGACCGGCCAGCTGAATTATGTCTTTGAATTCAATCTCGGCTTTTTTAAGATCGCCGTCCAGAATCAGTATTATTCCGTCAACCAGCCTTACCATGCCGTTCTGCATATGGGCGCTCTTAAGCACCTGCACAGCCTGACGCACCTTATCTTTTTCGCCTTTGAAATAATTGACCAGAAGCAGCAGGACTTCGTGTTCTACAGACGGATTGCGGCTCTGTAAGGAAGTCAGAAGTTCTCCAGCTTCATCCCACGACTCGCAGGCCAGCGCATAATCCAGCAGCAGTTCCATAACGGACTGCTGCTCAGGGTATTTCTCGTGCAGCCTGCGCAGACGGCCTATGCCCTTCTGCGGTTCGGAATGCGCCAGATCGTAACGGGCCAGTTCCAGCTGAATATCGAGATTCTCCGGGTCGATTTCCGCGCCCTTGTTGAAAGCCCTTATGGCTTCTTCCTCGTCTGCCGAGCTTTCGGAGGCCAGCAGAAGCTTACCGTTCAGATAATGCACCGGGGCGGACTGCGGGTTTTCGATCAGCAGTTGAGTGATGCGCTTGCGCGCTTCCGCCAGATCACGCTTTTCTATCAGCGTAAGAATAAGTTTCTGCATAAGAGCCATATTGCCGGGATCGGAGAATACGGCCATCTCATAATACGAGGTGGCCTTGTCGTACATGTGCATCTGCATCGCGGCGTCGCCTGCCGCAACAAGAACTTCAGTGTTGTCGGTACCTTCGCCAATGGCAAGTTCAAACTGCTCGATGGCCTCGGTGCGATTTCCAAGAGCCAGCAGAATACGCGCCAGAAGAAGCAGATAGTGTTTGTTTTCAGGTTGTGCCTGGGTGGCGGGAACAAGCGCCTGTCGGGCTTCCTCGAATTTTTTCAGGCGGAACAGGCAGTCGGCCAGAAGATAACGATGTTCAGTGCGGGCATGCAGCTTAACTGCCTCTTCGGCGAAGGTCAGAGCCTCTTTCTCTTTTCCGGCATCAAGCGCCAGACGCCCTTTAAGATAATTCAGCCTGGCGCGCGGAATGCTCGGAAGCGATTCCCCGTGCTGGTTCCAGAAATTTTCTATTTCCGCGCGAACCGGCGAGTTCTCGATGTTTCTGTCAAGCTCCACTTCAAAGAACGCAAGTCTGGCTCCAAGATGATCGGGGTTCTTTTTCAGCGTTCCGGCAAGGTGTTCCGTCCCGGATGAAACATCACCGGATTCTATTTCTGCCAGACTTTTTTTGTACAGTGGGCGCACCAGACGGGTATTTTTTTCCAGAATTCCGTTAAACAGGGCGACAGCTTCGGAAAATTTACGGTCATACAGATTAAGCTCACCTTCAAGGCAGGTCAGGTCGTCATTCATCAGCTTTTTTTCAGCCGCCGTATCCAGAATGAAACGCAGATCGCCGGGTTTGTTCTGCGCAAAGGCGCGCCAGCCGCGAGCAGTAAGAATGTCGGCATCGTCGTATACCTGCTGTGGCAGGGTGGCGAAAATCTGCTCCATGCGATCCTGCCAGTTCAGGTTTTCGGGTGCGAAATCCAGCAGTAGCTTTGCATAAAACTGCACCAGCATGGTTCTGGCCTTCAGAGACTTGGGGTAACTTTTCAGCCCGCTTTCTAGGTTTTCGACGGCTTTATTGTAGGCTTCGAAAGTATCGGCGACGGCGTCTTCCGAGACTCTGCTGACCAGTTCGTCCATCTTTATTGCCGCCTGATGGTCAAAATAAATCTTAACGCCTGAATACCCTGCCACACCCAGAACGACTAACAACACTGGAACCGCAATGCGCGCCCAGAGCGGAAGCGGCTTCTTTTTTTCTTTTTCGTCTTTCTCGTCTTCTTCACTTTCACCAGGAACGCCCGGCTGTCGTCTGGCTATTAAAACCGCGTCCCTGCCTGCTTTTGCGCCGCGTCTGGCGCTGCGCTCGGCCTGGATTTCGGCTGCCTGCAGGCGGCGGATGGGCTGAGTGGACTTGTCTTTCAGGGGCGGAACGTCTTCGTCGTCTTCCGCAATTATTTCAATGGGTTCGACATATGCGGCGGTCTTTTCGGCTATCTGCTCATCGCTGTTTCCCAGGCGACGCAAAGCCTCTTTAGCCATGTAGTGTTCGGGGTTGGCTTTCAGGATGCGCAGAAACATGCCTTCAGCGTTTTCGCGCTCACCCTTCTTGAAAAGCGCCACGCCCATTACGTAAAGCCCGTCGGCGAATTGCGGGTTATGCTGCAACCCGGCGCGGCAGACTTCAATGGCTTCATCCACTTCACCGAGCTTGAGGTGTTCTTCTGCCAGCTTGGCGAAAATGAAAGATTTGGGATTGTTCTCCAGAATTTTTCTGTAGTTGGCAAGACCGGAGCGATTTCCTTTTGTCTTTTCTTCGTTGACTGACATATTTCCCCGCG
>JAKQSH010000089.1 GCA_029570245.1 Deltaproteobacteria bacterium
CATGGTTATTGGCGGCGCTCTTGGCGCAGCAGTCGGGCAGGTAATGCATTATTTCATGCCGGGGCTTGTTCAGTATCCTTCGACCTTTGCAATTGTAGGCATGGCCGGTTTTTTTACCGCTGCGGCTAATACTCCCATATCCACTCTGGTTATGGTCAGCGAACTTACCGGCAATTATGAATTGCTGGTTCCCTCGATGTGGGTATGTTCTCTTTCTTTTCTGGTTGGTCGCCGCTGGAGCATCTATCGCTCTCAGGTTCCGTCAAGACTGCATTCTCCGGCGCACTTCGGCGAAGGCGCCGCAGAAATTTTAGCAGTAGCCAGTGTTTCGGACGTGTACAAAACCACGCGAAAGTATGTAAGCATTCCCGAAGAAATGAAACTGCCTGATGTTTTCAATCTGACTGCGGAAACCCGGCAGAGAATTTTTCCGGTATATGATGCCGAAGAATCTATTATCGGCTGTTTCAGTCTGCACGATCTGACTTACGCTCTGCATCACGACCCGTCACAGTCCCGCAGTATGAAGGCGCGCGATCTTATTACCGCAGGAATGCTCACTGTTTCAGTTGAGGATTCGGTGCAGAAAGCTTTAAGCATGATGAGTTTCAACCATGTGGAAGAGCTGCTGGTGACGCCGGACAGAAATTCAAGAAAGGTTGTCGGAATCATAACCAATGCCGATATCATGCTTTATTACAACCGCAGTCTGTCGAGTATAAAGCTTGGAAGCAGCGAGGCTGATTACAGAGGCGAAGCTGAAGCGAACACTACGGAGAAAGTCTGAACGGCGGATGATCGTAATTCACCTCACCCGTTTTGCGACTGTTGTTTGTTTCTCCGTGGCCTGATTCTCGTGGCGTAATACCGGCCTTCCTGCTTTCAGTGATGCTGAATTCCGATTGAAATAATCCCGGTTTTAAATGATGAAGAGAAATCTCCACCTGTGATCTGTGTACGTTTGAGAACGTTTTACAGGCCGGCTTTGATTCGAACTCTGGCGGAGTATTCCACCGTGTATATAATGTTGCAAATGACACATTTGAGCCAGGTGTCTGCGCTTATGAAAAATAAGATCGGAAAGCGAGGTAAGCAATGGATATGGTTCGCAGGTTGGACAAAGAAGATTTTGCCGATTACGGCAGAATACAGGAAAGCGCCTATCCTCAGTTCAAAAGCATGATCCGTCAGGATTTCTACGATTTCGTCACATCTTCCAATGGAATGGATCATTACGGGCTGGAGCGTGACGGCGTGCTGGCCGGTCTTTATCGTTATTATCGTTTCGAAATGAATGTTGCCGGGCGTATGCTTCCGGTGGCCGGAATCGGCAGCGTGGCGGTTGATGCGCCTTACAAACGCGATCATGTCTGCCTTGGAATGATAAGGCAATATCACAATCTGGCTGCAGGCGAAGGGCGCAGTCTGTCGGCGTTGTATCCGTTCAACTCGGCATTTTACAGAAAAATGGGCTACGGTTTCGGTACCAGAATGTATTCTTTCCGCATCAATGCGTGCAATCT
>JAKQSH010000184.1 GCA_029570245.1 Deltaproteobacteria bacterium
GCGGTGTGGACTCGAATGCTCTGCATAAACCCAAGCGTTTCTTCGGTGCGGCCCGTAACGTTGAAGAGGGCGGCTCACTCACTATCATCGGAACGGCGCTCATCGACACCGGCTCGCGCATGGACGAAGTCATTTTCGAAGAATTCAAGGGCACCGGCAACAGCGAACTGCACCTCGACCGCAAGCTTATGGAAAAACGCGTTTTCCCGTGCCTGGACATAAACCGCAGCGCAACCCGCAAGGAAGAACTGCTGATGCCTGCGGAAGAACTCAACCGCATGTGGATACTGCGCAAGCTCCTGCATCCGCTTTCAGTTGTGGACGCCATGGAATTCCTGCTGGACAAAATGACAAAAACACAGAACAACAAAGAATTTCTGGATTCGATGGGCGGATAATATTCGAAAAAACTTGCCAAATAACCGTTTTTATTTTAGGTTATCTGCCTCAATCGGGCGCGTATGCGCCCATTTAATAACCCTTGCTCCGGCGTGTTCAATCATGGACATGGCGGGGGCTGAAATCCGAAAGGGAACAGTAGATGAAAATGAGAGAGTATGAAACCCTGTTCATCTTCCGCCCGGATACGAGCGACGAAGAGGTCAACCGGGTGGTCGAACGCGTCAAGCAGATCATTGACGAGCGTAAAGGCTTGATCCTGCAGGCGCGCAGCTGGGGAAAACGCAAGCTGGCCTACGAAATCCAGAAACATATGAAGGGCATTTACTTCTATGTGCGTTACATTTCGCTGGGCGACACCGTTCACGAAATCGAACGTAACTTCAAAATGATTGAGTCGGTCATCAAATACCAGACCGTCAAAATCGCCGACGACGTCGATATGGAAACCAGAGCCGCCGAATTCAAGGAAGACGAAGTGATTCTTCCGGCGGAAGTGGTCTTCGGAAAACCGGCTGACGAAAATTCGCTGCGCCCGGTCAAAAACGAAGACGACGACGATGATGACGATGACGACGACGATGATGATGACGACGACATTGAAGGAAAAGACGGCGACGAAGACGACGAGGATTTCGAGTCTGAAGACGACGAAGAAGAAGAAAAATAACCCTTTAGAATAAAAACGGATATAGAAATGCCCAGAACTACAAACGGAAAAGATACAAGAAAAAGACGCAGAAGACGTCGTGCGACCCCTAAACGCAAAGTTTGCCGTATGTGCGCCGAAAAGATGAAGTCGGTGGATTACAAGGACATTTCGCTCCTTGAACAGTTCATCACCGATCGCGGCAAGATCGTTCCCCGCCGCATTTCCGGCGCCTGCGCCAAGCATCAGAGACAGATTGCGCTGGCCATCAAGCGCGCCCGCAACATCGCCCTGTTGCCCTACATGGTTCTTGATTAGCGCTTAAGGAGGCCAGAAATGAAGGTTATACTCAAACAAGCGGTGGAAGGACTCGGCAAAGGCGGAGACCTCGTGGATGTAAAAGACGGCTATGCCCGCAATTATCTCATTCCTCAGGGTCTTGTCGTAGCGTCCACTTCGAGCAACGCCAAGCAGATCGAGAACCAGCGCATCCTCATCGCCGCCCGTCTCGACAAAGAAAAGGCGGCGGCGGTTGAAATGACGAAAAAACTTGAGCAGCTCTCTCTGACCATCACCAAACGTGTCGGAGAAAACGACCGCCTCTTCGGTTCGGTAACCAACCGCGAAATAGAAGAAGCTCTGCGCGAAGAAGGCATTATGATTCCGCACAAGCAGATTGTCCTTCAGGAGCAGATCAGGTCCACCGGCGTTTACAACGTCGATATCAAACTGCATCCCGAAGTTACAACAGTGCTCAAGCTGTGGGTCGTCCCCAAATAATGACGGATTGAAGAAGTCCTGCTGGACTGCCCGACAGATTTGATCTAAACTGCGGGGGCTATCTGCAAAAGATAGCCCCCGTTTTAATTCATGCCAGATGGAAGGGTTCAAATGGCTGATTCGGCTATGGTGCAGCGTGTGCCGCCGCATTCCAGAGAAGCGGAGCAGGCGGTTCTTGGAGCCATTCTCTTAGATCATTCCGCCATCAACAACATCCTCGATGTTCTGACGCCGGAGCATTTTTATTTCGAGAGTCATTCGGCTATATACGAAGCCATGCTGAAGCTTTCCGAAGATCGCCGTCCCATAGACCTCGTGACCATGCAGGACGCACTGAAAAAAAGCGGTCGTCTTGAAGCCGCAGGCGGTCTGGCCTATCTGGGTGAACTGTCGGGTCTGATTCCCACGACGACCGGCATTGTGCACTACGCAACAATAGTGCGCGAAAAAGCAATGCTGCGGCGCATGATAAAAACCGGCCAGGACATAATTTCGGAAGGTTACGAACAGCCGGAAGACGTTGAGGAATATCTTGATCGCGCCGAAAACTCAGTATTCAATGTAGGTGAAGATCGACTCGGCAAACCGTACTTTCAGGTTTCCGAACTGGTCGGCGACACCATAAAAATGATCGAAGCGCTGGAAGCCGGAGAAGGAGACGCCGGTATACCTTCCGGTTTTTACGATCTCGACGATCTGATAAACGGCTTCCGTCGCGGCGAAATGATTGTTGTCGCCGGGCGTCCGGGCATGGGAAAAACTTCGCTGGGACTGAATTTCGCCACAAATGCAGCCATCAAATCAGGCAAGTCCGTAGCCATCTTTTCTCTCGAAATGGCCCGGCATGAAATAGTTCTGCGCCTGCTGTGTTCGCTGGCCCGCGTGAATTCCCGTAAATTCCGCAGCGGCAAACTAGACGACGACGAGTGGCTGCGCTTAACCAACGCGGCAGCCGAACTCGAAAAGGTAAGAATCTTCATCGACGACACCGCCGGTCTGTCACCGATGGAAATGCTCGGAAAGGCGCGCCGCATAAAGCGCCGCTTCGGCCTGGATATGATAGTGGTTGACTATATCCAGTTGATGCAGGCCAAAAACAAAAAGCGCGACTCCAACCGCGAACAGGAAATCTCTTATATTTCCTCATCAATGAAACTCATAGCCAAAGAGCTTGAGCTGCCCGTAATGGCGCTTTCGCAGCTGAACCGCGAACTGGAGAAACGCACAGACAAGCGCCCCCAGTTGTCGGACCTGCGCGAGTCGGGCGCAATCGAACAGGACGCCGACATGATTCTGTTCATATACCGCGACGCTTTCTATCACCCGGAAATAATTACCGATAATCGTGACGCAGAACGCTTGGCAGAACTGATCGTCGCCAAACACCGCGCCGGTCCCACCGGCAAGGCCGAAGTAAACTACTTCGCCGAGTTCACTCTTTTCGAAAACCTGGCGGCGGACGACGAATATACGCCATTCAGGTAAAATCGACATGAGCACCGGACAGCACACGCCATCAGACAGCAAGCAACTTTCGAGCTTCGGCTTTTCTGCACTGGTACTGGGCGCCTCGCTGGGTGGAACAAGTCTTGCCTGGCAAGCTGCGGATGCTTTTGTATACGGCTCCGGTGATGTGATGCTCTTCGGCCTGGCGGCATTTCTGTTAATTGCGCTTCCGGTGTTCACACTCGAAATATTCATTGGAAGAGCTTACTGCAACTCACTGCCGAGCGCACTCCGGGCGCATTCGGGACGTTTCGGAGAATTCGTCGGCTGGCTGGCGCTGACGAACTCGGCTTTTGTTCTTGCGCTGCTGACCGCAAACGCGGCAACGGCGTTCAGCCTGCTGCCGGAGATTTTCGGCGACATCTGGCATGGCACACAGAACACTCCGGCATTCGAACCTTCCGCGAAATTCATGCTGAACCCGGACGGAACTTTCTACAACACGCTTTCAGGATCAGCCCCGCTTGAATGGGCCATTGCATGCTGGATTCTTCTGGCTGTTGCGCCTGCACTGAAAAACATTATTATCGAACAACTGCTGAGGGTGCTCGTCCCGATATTTCTGGCAATAATAACGATATTTGGAGTCTTTATTTTTATTCAGCCGGACGGAACAACCGCTCTGCTTGAATTATTCAGACCGGAGTTCAAGACTCTCACGCATAGCGATTTCTGGAGCACCGTGTCATCCAGTGCTCTGTTCAGTCTTATGCTCGGAATGGGAATTGTCAGTGGACTCACAGCACAGACCAGAAAAAGCGCAGACATCAAACCGGTGTTTCTGCTTGTACCCGGCGCAAGACTGGCGGCAGGGCTGATCTTCCTTGGAGTGCTGGCTGCGCTTGTAATACCCGCAAGCGGCTCATTCCTGCCGTGGCACTCACAGAGTTCGCTGCTGTCGGTTCTGCGCGGCATCTCGAAAATGCCCGGAGGACAAACAGCCGCAGCTTTGATTTATCTTACTTTCTTTGCAGTTGTTTCCATTACGGCGGCGGTTATTATCGCCGGAAACATCCACGCCGCGCTTAATGAAAAATTCCCAAACGCTCGCGCAATCAGCGGAACAACTCTGTTTATCATGGGCATCTTCTCCTGTTTCCTGTTGCTGAACCCCAGCGTTATTGACGCCGACCTGCAGCATCACGGCACGCTGGGTCTGCTGCTGCAGGATTTATCAGGCTACTGGACAGTGCAGACAGGAATTCCGCTTACAGTGCTGCTCTTGTGCCTTGCGGCAGGATTTCCGGTCGGCGGAAATTTAAAGCTGCCACCGTTCCTGCGCGTGCAGATTAAACTCGTCGTTCCGGCGCTGCTGACAGTGTTTCTGCTCTGGACGCTTATCGACGGCATTTCCGGCGGCATATATGGCTCAAAGCTGGCGCTGAAAGATTTTTCAAATCTCCCGACAATCGTCGCCCTGGCATGGATTGGAATCAGCCTGTCGGCGTCGCTGTTCCTTACAATTAAACGTCCGGCAGTAGAATCGGAGCCGCCACAATGAAAAGCTCCATTATGATAATGCTGATGATACTGAACTTTTTCCTGTCGCCAGAGCTTTCGGCTAACGAACTGCTGCAACTGAAATGCTCCAGCAAAGCCATAGTGGGCGAAGAAACGGAAATCCTGTTTCTTCCACAGGGACAGATTCTCAAAGCGGCCCGACTTCAAATAAAATACAACAGCGGCAGTTTGAGCGAAACATCAGAAGAGTTCGACATTCCACGCCTGCTCGAAAAAGACCCCTTCCGTCTGAAATGGAAACCACAACAACGCGGCAGGGCGGAACTGACTTATACTTCCGAAGCATTGACCGATAATGTCGCAGTGAAAACATCCGCTACGGTGGCGATATTCGGAAACAGAGCGGACACAGCAACATATTTATCAATAGTTCTGCACATTTCAACCGCAGTTTTTCTTGTCTGTGCCGGTGTTTTTTTGGCGCTCAGGCACAGAAAACAACAGCCCGGAAAAAGCAGAAATCCGGGCTGTTGACTGGAAACGCGGGCGAAACCTCAACCTGAAGCTGGCCAAACACTTATTAAATGGAGGGGAGAAGGTCGGTGCGAACCTATTATGCCGAAGGTAGGAACACTTCAGGCTTCATCGGCCATCGCCCGCGTCAAGCATCTTGTTTTCAAATATGCATACTCTAACCCTAGTTTTATTGTAAGCGCTATTTCAGAAAAATAAAGGCAAAACGTCAAAAAAAATCTTTTTTTCTGAAAAAAAACCGATGCGTGCGGAAAAAGCAGCCTTATATTGAATCAGCAGAATGATTATATAAGAGAAATGCAATGCCGGAACTGCCGGAAGTAGAAACAATAGTCCGCAAATATTCGAAATTGCTCAGTGGTCAGAAAATTGCAGCTTTTGAATCGCGCTGGCCCAGACAGGTTTCTCCTGATTATAACGCTGTAAAAACTGCCCTTCCCGGTCTGCAGATAAACAACCTGTCCCGACGGGCAAAGTTCATTGTGATGCATCTGAGCAACAATTCGTGGCTGCTGGTCCACCTGCGCATGAGCGGGCGCTTCGAATGGCTGAAGCCCGGAGAAAGCGAACCCGCACATGTAAGAGCACTGTGGACTTTCGAGTCTGGTGAACAGCTGCTTTTCTGCGACGCACGCAAGTTCGGGCGCATTATTTACACTTCCGATTTTGCAGCCGCAACCGCCGGCATCGGCATTGAGCCGCTGGAGCGCAGTTTCACTGCCGCCAGACTGGGCGACATCCTGCATTCTCACTCCAGAACGATTAAGACCATGCTGCTGGATCAGTCTCTGATTGCAGGACTGGGAAACATTTACACCGACGAATCGCTGCATATGGCCGGCATACATCCGGCCCGGCGCTCAGACGGGATTTCCGATGAAGAAGTGCTGCGTTTACATGGAGCGATAAAAACCGTACTGAAAGAAGCCATCAGGCACAACGGCACTTCGTTCGACTGGATTTACCCCGACGGACATATGCAGGACAATCTCAAGGTATATGGCCGCAAAGGTGAGCCATGCCGCAGTTGTGGCGGAATAATAGAGCGCACGGTGACCGGCCAGCGGGGAACGCATTTCTGCCCCCGGTGTCAGCCTCTGAAATAAATTCTACCCTTAACAATTAACGACGGCGCAGCATCTGGCGTTGCGACTGGAACACAAAGCGCACAATGGCTTCGCGGCAGGCTTCAGAAATTTCCATATAATTGCAGGCAACTGAAAGGCTGGTTTTTCCCGGCGCCCCCATTTCGACTTCCACACGAACGACTTTTGCAGTGAAAATCAGAGGACGGTCTTCTTCCGGCAACATAAGAGAAACACGCAGAACGTCTCCCTTGTTTACTTCGACACTGGATATGAATTTTATGCCGGAACCTGAAAGCGAAACTACACGCTGAGAAATTATCGAAGTGTCGTACTGCGTGCTTTTCTGTATCTGTTCGCGCAGCTTGCGTACTTCGCTGAACATACTGAACATTAGCTTCGCCATGACATCGTGTTCGGTGGCTTCGGAACTGAATTTTTTGAATTCGCTGGCGGCAATCTCTTCATCGTCTTCATTGCGAGATGCCCCGGGAGCACGTTTGATTATTTCGTAGCCCAAGCCGATAACAGTATTGACGCGGAAGAAATCGCGATCTTCGTGGCGGCCCTTAAGAGAAAGTTCAATTTCCTGTCCGTTGACGGATGCAACGCTGCCCTGATAAGCATATCCGCGCCGCGCATCGGCAAGAATGATTTCTCCAGCCGAATGCAGTTTGTTCAAATCGCTTTCACTGACCGCGCTCAATAAACGAACACGCAACGGCTTAACACTGATGATCTCCACTTGGTACGAAAAAGAAGCACCGGAAGAGGAGAACAGATTAAGCTTGTCCCCCTGAAACAATAAGAATTTGGTTTCCATGTATAACTTCCCCCATCAACGACAGCAAAGCCGGCATACAGACATTGAACCTGTGTATGAATCTTACCAGAACTGCAGGTCAGACTTCAGAACCACTACTGAAAATTTTGAATGAAAAGACCGGAGAAACATATGCTTTATTGAGCCATATTAAATAAATATTAAAAATAAAGAAACAAAAATCAAGATCAGGAATGAACATCCTCCTCTTGCGACGGCAACACGTTGTATTTATTGCTAAAACCCATCGGATTATGATGTGCCATCTCAAATATTCCATTCTGTCAGAAGCTTCCGTCGGAATTTGCATTCAAAAAAAACGCCTTCCCGGCGAAGGAAGGCGTTGATGACTGCGACAGAAAATTCAATTAATCGAAAGTGGGACCGTTGCTTCTTTCACCGTCAAGATTGGGGTCCTCATCCTCTTCTGCGTCCTGGGTAGCATCATCGCCGGCTCTGGGAAGCCCGATTTCTTTCCACAGGGTGTCGGCAACATATTTGCTCGCGCCTTCCATGAGGTTGAACTGCAGCTCGCTGTACTGCCCCTGGCCGGTGAAGTCGCTTTTCACGTAAGAAAAAACTCTGCCGCTTGCGGTGTCGATAGCTTTAATTTCTGCATGCATGGTGCCCTGGAAAAGGTTTTCCTCGGAACCGCCGACATCTTTAAGTGTCGGCATATCGAGCACGCCGAACACAACCATATCGACGCCGTTGTCTTTAAAAACCTTCAGGGCTTTCATATCGGAGGTCTTAAGCAGAGCCTTGATATCGTCGGCTTTTATGGCGAACTTGTAAGGATCAGCCATGACTTCTTCGCATTCGCTTCTTATAAGCTCCCATATTGCTGTTTCAACCTGCCCGGCATCGCCTTCTTCGCCTTCGGTAAAGGCATAGAGTTTTACCATAACCTTGCTTTTTTCCGGGTTGTAAACAAACAGTTCGCGCAGACCGCGACGGATTTCGCCCATCAGCGCAAGATCGGCAAACTTGGCACCCAGATCGGTTTCGTAAGTCTGTTCTTTGGTGATAGTACCGCTGGTAGTGGCGATTATGGAAAGCTTGTTGCCGACAAGCCTGAACTCAATCGTGTAATCTGCTTCACGGGCGCTTCTGACTATCTGGAAGCGCTTGTCCTTAAGCAGAAACTCGCCGGCCAGATTCTCGACGCCTTTATATTTGGGACCGAGTTTCGAAGGAGCAAAATACACTTTGTAGCTTTCTTTTATTTCCTGCGGAACGGCGGGTGCCGGAGCGGCATCAACAGCAGGTGTCGGAGCGACATCAACAGCGGGTGCCGGAGCGGCGGCTTCGGTGCCGGGCTTCTGAACTTCGGCGGCGGCATTTTCCTGAGCTGTTGCAGCTGAAGCAAAAACAACCAATGAGAACAAGATGGTAACTGCGACTACCAGCCTTCTTAGCATGACTTCTTTCTCCTTGTGCATCATATTTCTGATTTTTACTTCCGGTGAAAACCCTCGCCTCCCCGATCGGGGTTTACCTCCGGTAAAGATAATGACCACTTTCATCCAAAATGTCAACCGGCTTCCTGGAAAGACCGGAACACTTCAGCCGCCTTGACCTCTTCTGGCAGAATCGAACTCAGCCAGGCCGCAGCAAAGCCCAGAATAAGAATGGCTTTAACCAGCGGATTTCCCAGCAGACCGCCCCTGGGCCTCATAAGAAGCAGCATTATTCCAAGCGGAACAAAGAATATCAGCGCCAGAATAATCACTGTCCCTTTCTGCCAGAAAAACAGTTCTGCCGGTTTATCGTGATTAACAGCCGGGTTGCTGCGACTAACGTTGTTATTCTGTGCTTGCGCAGCATGTTTCACTTTCCGATTTTTCTGCCCGGCGGAGACATTGCGCTGCCTCTGCGGTGGCGATGGATTAACGTAATCCTTCGCGCTTGCCGCGTTCTTGTACGCATTCAACTGCGACTGTTCGTATCCGGTGTCAGCATCCATGTTTTTTTCTTGCTGAATCTGAGGCGGAGCTTCATTCAGCAGCGCTTCAAGCCGCGAGTCTTCTTCGGCGTCTTCGATAATGTAACGCAGCGGAACCCAATCTTCTTCAAGCGGATTGAACGCCTCGTCTTTCAAATCCAGACGGCCTCGTTCAACAAGACGGCGCAATGTCGCCAGGTTCTCAACTGTTTTTTCTTTCCCGTAAGTGCGAATCCTTATCATCTGCGGGTCCGTTCTTCAGGGGTTTCCTATTTTGCGTTCAGACTGACACGCACAGGCATCAACGATTAACGATATGCACCGCTCGTCCTTCGGCTGCCATACAGGCTTCAGCCAGCGATTCGCTGAATGTCGGATGAGCGTGTATGGTGTTGTAAACATCTTCCAGTTTCAAACCGCGTTCAACAGCCAGTCCGGCTTCGCCGATCAGGTCAGCAGCCGCATGTCCTACGATATATATCGACAATATCTGTTTTGTAGAAGCATCCGCAACAACTTTTACGAAGCCTTCCGGGTGACCGGAAGCATTGGCCATGCCGGATGCGCCGAAAGGAAAACGCCCTATGATTATTCCATGTCCGGCGTCCAGCAGTTCCGATTCCTGTGGACCGACTCCGGCGATCTGAGGGTCAGTAAACACCACCGAAGGAACAACCTTGTTGTCATAGCGTATATCGTGGCCGGACAGAATTTCGGCCAGGACTTCGCCCTGACGCGACGCACGATGCGCCAGCATCGGATTGCCGGTGATGTCGCCTATGGCGTAAATGCCATCGACAGCCGTTTCCATTCTGTCGTTGACCGGAATGAAACCTTTCGCGTCGGCGCTCAGCCCGGCGGCAGATATGTTCAAACCGTCGGCATACGGTCTGCGTCCGACCGAAACAAGAATTTTATCGCAGAGAAGTTCCTGCGGCTTTCCTTTCCATTCATAATTCAGCTTCAGACCATCGGCGGTCTTTTCGTAGCCGAGAGCGCGAGATTTCGTTCTGATGCCGACTCCCATTTTTTTCAATTTCATGCTTACCGGGCGCACCAGGTCTTTGTCGAAACCCGGCAGAAGTTCGTCCATCATTTCAATGACGGTGACTTCGGAGCCGAACCCAGCGTACACCATACCCAGTTCCAGGCCGATGTAACCGCCGCCTATAACAGCCAGGCGGGCAGGCAGTTTTTCGAGAGAAAGCGCATGCGCCGGAGAAATAACGTTTTCGCCGTCGAAAGCGAAGCCGGGAATCTGAATCACTTCAGAGCCGCTGGCGATGACGATTTTCTCCGCCGTGATTTCGTATTCTTCCTCAGATGTTCTGACCAGCACCCTGTTTTTCGCCACAAAAGACGCCGCGCCATCCAGCATTTCGACACCGGCGGCCTTGCATAGCTGTTTTACGCCATCGGAAAGTCCGCCCACAACACCGCGTTTCCATTCCTGAATTTTTTCGAGGTCGATTCCTCCGAAACTGGCGCAAAGACCGAATTCGGCGGCGCTTTCGATTGTTTCCTTACGTTTAGCTACGTTTATCAACGCTTTGGATGGAATGCAGCCTTCATTAAGACAGGTTCCGCCATAATGTTTTTTCTCCACCAGGACGGTTTCAATACCGAGCTGCCCAAGACGAATGGCGCAGACATAACCGCCGGGTCCCGCGCCGATAACCAGAGCCTCCGTTTTTTTCTCGATCATGCCAGACTCCCTGAATATTGTTTTTCCGGCGTCAGGCCGGAATGTTGTTTTTGAGCACACCTTTTACATACAACTCAGCCGCCCTGTAACTGCTGCGAACCATCGGCCCTGATGCTACAAATGCAAACCCTATGGAACGGGCGAATTTTTCGTATTCGGCAAACATTTCGGGCTCGACGTATCTTTCCACCGTCAGTTGAGTTTTTCCCGGTTGCAGGTATTGCCCCAGTGTAAGCATATCGCAGCCGACCCTGCGCAGATCATGCATTGCCAGCATGACTTCTTCGTCCGTTTCTCCGACACCGACCATAATGGACGATTTTGTCAACAGAGACGGCTTGATTTTTTTGGCCGTCGCAAGAACGGAAAGTGAAACGTCATAATCGGCGCGGTGGTCGCGCACCAGCGGAGTCATGCGCCGCACAACCTCTATGTTGTGCGCGAAAACATCCACGCCTGAATCTATAACCACTCGGATATGTTCTTCTTTTCCGCCGAAATCAGGCGTAAGCACCTCTACCAGGTGTGCCGAATCCATATTCTTGATGGCTCGCACAGTGCCGGCGTAATGCTCGGCTCCGCCATCTGGCAGATCGTCGCGGGTTACGGAAGTAAGTACAACATACTCTATTCCGAGTTCCTCAATGCAATCGGCAACATGCTGCGGCTCGCCGGAATCGACGCAGGCCTCAGGATTACCGCTTTTTACGGCGCAGAAACGACAACCGCGTGTGCAGACATCTCCCAGAATCATCACCGTTGCGGTTCCGCAGCCCCAGCATTCGGCCATATTCGGACAACGCGCCTCCTGGCAGACCGTGTGCAGATTGAGGCTCTTGATTCTGCTGCTGATCTGCCTGTAATTTTCGCCACCTGGGGGGCGGGTGCGTATCCATTGCGGCTTTGGTTTGTATGAATTTTCTGACATGTAATGAACCCGTTAATCGCTCATCTAAAACAAATTCCCGGCGCCGGCGGCGGCGGGTCCGGGACAGAGGCATACTAACGTCAAGAAGCCGGACAGGCAACCCAAATATGCATCGGATATTGAAATATCTGTTTTTTTTCCGCGATCCGGAAACGTTTACATTTGACATGCAGCACTCTTTCCGCTATAAACGGCACGAAAAAAATTGTTTGATTGAAAAAAAGAACGAAGGAAGCAAGCGCGGTTGACAACCGCAAGAGAGGAAGAAATTCAATGGCACTGAGCCTCGAAGAAAAACACAGCATAGTCGAAAAATTCAAAACACACGAATCCGACACCGGCTCGCCCGAAGTGCAGATCGCTCTTCTGACTGAACGCATCAATCAGTTGACCGAGCATTTCAAAGTCCACAAAAAAGACCATCATTCCCGTCGCGGCCTGCTTAAAATGGTCGGACAGCGCCGTCGTCTTCTGGATTATGTAAAGAAAAGCAACGTGGAGCGTTACAAAACAATCATCCAGGCTCTCGGCATCCGCAAGTAGTTCATCTTCATGCGCCCGTTTTCGTACCGCCTGCTCGAAACAATCGAACAGGCGGTGCGTTTTATTTTTTACAAGGGCAAATAAGGATGAATAAATCTTTACGTGTTCTCACAGGAAAGGAATGACGATGGTTTACTCTGAAAGTACAGAGTTCGGAGGTCGTGTATTCACGATCGAAACCGGCGAAATGGCCAAACAGGCCGGTGGCGCCGTGTTTGTACATTACGGCGACAGCCGTGTACTGGTTACGGCATGTTCCGACAACAGCGGCGAGGAAGGCGCCGATTTCTTCCCGCTGACGGTCGATTACCAGGAAAAAACCTATGCTGTCGGCAAAGTGCCCGGCGGGTTCATAAAGCGTGAAGGCCGTCCGCATGAACGCGAAGTTCTTTACTCGCGCCTCATCGACCGTCCCATCCGCCCGCTCTTCCCCAAGGGCTACACCAACAAAACACAGATAATCGCCACAGTCGTTTCAGCCGATCAGGAAAACGAGCCGGCGGTTATGGCAATGGTCGGCGCATCAGCCGCCCTGCACATTTCGGACATTCCATTCATGGCGCCAATCGCCGGAGTGCGCGTCGGAATGATAAACGGTCAGTATGTGGCGAATCCCCATCCCGACCTTAAAGAAACCAGCAAGCTGTGGATTTTCATGGCTGCCAGCCGCGACGCGATAGTCATGGTCGAAGGCGAAGCAGAAGAAGCCACCGACGAAGAAATGCTGGGAGCGTTGCAGTTCGGTCTGCGTGAATGCCAGCCCGCCATCGAACTTCAGGAACGCCTGCGCGAAAAATGTGGAGTTCCCAAGCGCGAATTCGTCCCGCCCCAGATTGACCCGGACTTCGAAAAGAAATGCCGCGAGCTGATGCTGCCCGGCATTAAGGAAGCCTATTCCATCCGCGAAAAGCAGCTGCGTTATGCAAAAATAGACGAAACGAAAGCCGCAGCAAAAGAGGCGCTGGGAGAAGAAATCGAAGGCAAAGAAAAGCAGTTCTCCGAAATCTTCGAACAGCTGAAGCATGATTACGTCCGTGAAGAAATAATTCTCGGACAGGGCATCCGCATCGACGGACGCGGATTCAAAGACATCCGTCCAATTACCTGCCGTGTCGGACTGCTGCCGCGCACTCACGGATCGGCTTTGTTCACACGCGGCGAAACTCAGGCTCTGGCAATAGTCACCCTCGGCACCGCCGAAGATGCACAGCGTGTTGACGACATCACTGGAGAATCGCTGAAGAAATTCAACCTGCATTACAACTTCCCGCCCTACTCCGTCGGCGAAGTCCGCCCCCTGCGCAGTGCAGGACGCAGAGAAATAGGACACGGCAACCTGGCTGAACGTTCCATCGCTCCAATGCTGCCTTCGGATGAGGAATTCCCGTACTCCATCCGCATCGTTTCGGAAATTCTCGAATCCAACGGTTCGTCGTCCATGGCGTCGGTGTGCGGCGGAACAATGGCTCTCATGGACGCCGGCGTTCCGATGAAAAAGCCGGTGGCCGGAATCGCAATGGGACTGGTCGAAAAAGACGGCAAGTTTGCCATCCTTTCCGATATTCTGGGCGATGAAGATCACCTGGGCGATATGGACTGCAAAGTCACCGGAACCGCCGACGGCATCACCGGACTGCAGATGGACCTCAAGCGCTTCGGGCTGAGCGAAGAACTCATGCGCCGCACCATCGAACAGGCCCGCGAAGGCCGCCTGCATATTCTTGAAATCATGCAGCAGACGCTGGCCGAGCCAAGAAACAACATTTCGCCTTATGCTCCGCGCATTATGACGATAAAGATCGACCCGTCCAGAATCGGCGACGTGATCGGCTCAGGCGGTAAAACAATCCGCAAAATCACCGAACAGACCAACACCAAGATCGAAGTCGAAGATGACGGCACAATTCTCATTTCGTCGGTTGACGAAAAATCCTGCCTGGACGCCATCGAGATCATCAAGGGTCTTACGGAAGAACCGGAAGTCGGCAAAATCTACAAAGGCGTCATCCGCCGTCTGGCCGATTTCGGCGCTTTCGTGGAAATAATTCCCGGAGTCGAAGGACTGCTGCACATCAGCGAGTGGGAATACAAGCGCGTCGAACGTATGGAAGATGTCTGCAAGCTTGGAGACGAAGTCGAAGTCAAGCTGCTCGAAGTCGAGCGCAACGGCAAAATGCGTCTGTCCCGCAAAGAGCTGCTGCCGCGTCCCGAAGGCTACGAACCTCGCCCGTCCGGCGAAAGCCGTCCCGGCGGCAGTCGCGGCGGTCGTGAAGGCGGTCGCGATGGCGGCAGAGGCAGCGACAGAGGCGGACGCTCCAACCGTCATTGATCCTGCAATTTTTATTTACATAAGGCTGCCTTCATTGCGAAGGCAGCCTTTTTTATTGCCCGGCAGAAAACACGGTCAACAAATTTTCCGAACAGCGCGACAGCAATTCCGACCGGGCTTCAGGCCATTAAAACCGCAGGATTGCACAACCTGTGAAAATTAAGCTGAATTGTATTATTGAAAATACTTGAAACCACCCCTTGAGCCGTGATAAATATAACGAATAATGATTTTCGATATTTGAACTGCCATACAGATTGATGAAAGCGGGGTGCCTGACATGAAGCGTACAGGAATAGTGCGCAATGATATTTTTATTGAACATCTGAAAGGACTCGACCATCCCGAACATCCGGTGCGCCTGGTTTCGATTTACAAAAGGCTGGACCGTGACGGGTTATCGGCTCAGACCATTCTGCTGCCGGACCGCGCCGCCACGCGAGAAGAAATATGCTGGGTGCACAGTGAATCGTACTACGATCTCTTAAGCCACACCCGCAACGCCAAACCGTTTTCATTCGACCCCGATACCTGGGTTACGGGGAAATCATTTGACGCCGCCACGCTTGCCGCCGGCGGCGGAATAGAACCGGTGGACCAGATAATGGAAGGCAAGCTTGACAACGGCTTCGCCCTGGTTCGCCCGCCCGGACACCACGCGCTGCATGATCGCGGCATGGGCTTCTGTATTCTGAACAATGTAGCCATAGCCGCCGAATATCTCATCCGCAGACACGGACTCAAGCGCATAGCCATTATCGACTTCGACGTGCATCACGGCAACGGCACCGAGGAACATTTTTACGAACGCTCCGATGTACTTTATGTTTCTACACATCAATTCCCATTCTACCCCGGCACCGGCGGCCCGCGCGACTTCGGTCAGGGCGAAGGCGAAGGATACACAATCAATCTTCCGCTGCCGCAAGGTCAGGAAAACTGCGACTACATACTGGCCTACGAAAAATTTCTGCTGCCTATAATCGAAGAATACAAGCCTGAATTCATTCTGGTGTCAGCCGGGTTCGACACTCATGCCAAAGACCAGCTGGCCGGAATGCGTCTTTCGACTCCGGCAATAATGCAGATCGTCGAAGATATAGACTACACGGCGCAGAAAGTCTGCAACGGACGACTGGCTATGTTCCTTGAAGGCGGCTACGACCCGCAGGTGCTGGCAGAATGCGTTTCGGAATCTATTCATATTCTGCTCGGCAAAGGGCGTACAACGCGCCTCTCCGACTGCCGCATGGAAATCAGCAATGCACGCCGCTTCCTCAAGCATGTGCAGATAGAGCTTCAGAAATACTGGAGCTGCATAGCCAAAGTTGACGGTCTGGGAGACTGATTAGACCAGAAACAGTTGCAAAAATCCGCCATACAGTAGCAAAGGATTGTCGCTTTTGATATTATTATTTCCGTAAGTGGTTAGCTTCAACTGAAAAAATGTGCGTTCCGTCGCAAGACTGCGGCCTTTCGAAAAATTGAAAAGGCTGTCGGCGGGCAGGTCTGCACAACGACAAACGACCAGGCGCAAAGCGCTTCGACCGAGGGAGAGTCTCATGTCTCTGTTCGACAGAAAAGCGTTGGAAAATCAGAAACGCAGGCTGGAAAAATGGAATGACGGAATCGCCGGAATGACGGAACGGCGCGAAAAATTCAGCACCGTTTCAAGTGCGGAAATTGAGCGTCTGTACACCCCGCAGGACCTGCCGGATTTCGATTACGAACACGATCTGGGCAACCCCGGCGAGTATCCATATACACGCGGCGTACATCCTACAATGTATCGAGGAAAAATCTGGACTATGCGCCAATTCGCCGGATTCGGAACGCCTGAAGACACCAACCGCCGTTACCATTTTCTTCTGAAAAACGGCCAGACCGGTCTGTCGGTGGCTTTCCATTATCCAACACTGATGGGCTACGACTCCGATTCCGAGCGCTCGCGCGGCGAAGTGGGAAAATGCGGTGTT
>JAKQSH010000193.1 GCA_029570245.1 Deltaproteobacteria bacterium
ATGAATAATGAATTCAAATACCAGTTTGAGCTATATCATTCTGGCGTACAAGCATGTAAATTATTGATTTTAATAAATTTATTGCGAACAACATCCCATTTACAACATGATTGACAGTTAAACAGCCGGAAAAGGCAAATCTGCAAGCCATTTTTCGGCTTTATTTTCAGACCCGATCTGAAATATGAAATGAAATCAGCATGGCACAGATATTGCTGATTCATGTTGCAATTAAGTCTTTGCAGGCTGGCAATTTGTCGGAAATGCAAATATTGAGACATGGCAGATGAAAATTTTAGTGGTTGACAGAAATTCAGATCAGATCGAAACCATATGCAGAGGGCTCTCCCTGTCCGGCTACACAAACATTTCCGCGCACAACTGTGATGAAGCTCGTGAAGTTCTGAGAAATGACTCCGACAATTCCATAAATCTTGTCATTACGGATATAGCCGCAGAAAACAGCAGGAACGGGCTTGATCTGATTGAGAATATTCTTGAAGAACGACCTGCGATCAAAATTATCGTCACAACAGGCTTAAAAGAAATTCCCGGAATCGAGAAAATCAGAAAACTGGGGATTCCAGTCCTGAGAAAACCGTTTTCCCATGAAAATCTCGGAGATTCAATCAGGACGCTTTTTATGGAGGAATCCAGAGAATCCGCCTGAAAACGCTGCCGGTTTTCAGGCTCTCAGTCGGGCTACTTAATTCTGGTATATCTTCCCAGCCAGTAAGCTATACGGAAATCAACTCCGCTCATCAGGCCGCTTCCGTCTCCCCCGCCGTTCGGACGATACGGGTTGCTGCGCCACTCGTAGTTGTCGGGATGCTTTACTGAACGCGGAATTGCCTGGTCGCACATATCGGCGTCACCACGCCCGACATTACCGAGGTATGTAACCATAGTTCCGTCGTTAAGTTCGCATTGACAGGGCGGATTGGCCGTTTCACTCTCATCACAGTTGACGACCGGGAAATCCCAGTACGGCGCATTGTGGAAACCGCGCAGAGTTTCCATTCCATTCGCGAATGCGGTTTGAGGAATCTCACCATCAGGCAACTGGAATGCAGTAACGTTAACCTCCGAAGCGGCATAGATAAAATCGTAGAGGCTCATTTTCTGTTCGACCGGCTTGTAATCGGCTCCCGGAGTATCGTAAAGCTGAACGTCTATTGACTCTTTGACTTTTGCGCGCGTGTATTCGTCGTTTATGTAGCGATGCGCCAGCCATGCCGAAGTCAACGCCATGTTGTAATTTGACCAGTTAGAACCAGACCCCATATTTATGTATATCATATCCTCTGCAGCAATTCTGGGAATATCGCGCTCTTTTATCAGTTCTTCATAAAGGTAAGAATCCAGCTCCGGGTCTTCAGCTGCATAAACAAAAGAGCCTACGATTCCAAGCGCCATAATGGCATGAAAACCGTTGTTGAATCCCGGCACGTAAAGACTGCGTTCAGTGGAATTTTCGTTGAGATAGCCATGATAAGTGGTGCGCCCGTCGGCATCAAGAAATTCAAGATCATAGCCGGATTCACGTACTTCGCGCAGCATGCGAACCACAGCCGCCGAATCGTTGCGGATACGTTCCTTCAACGATTCATCAAAGCTCGCGTCGTTGCGGATGACTTCCATTGTAACAGCCGAAGCCGCCGCCCAGCCCAGCATCATGTCGCGGCTGCAACTGTCTTCCCATACATAATCCGGGTAAAGGCCGGAATTGTCTTCGCGCCATTCTCCGTTGTTTTTCTCTTCAGGCAGCGGATTGCCGTCACCGTCGAAAAGCGGAGTTGTAACAACCGATTCGGCAAATCCCTTAAGGCCCTTTCTGACAAAACCGCGAACCACAACACCCGGCACACCGGCAATTGTAAACGCGATGTGCATTTTCTCCATGTCGCCGATAAGCTGCTGCCGTGCGATTTCGATTTCTGCGCAGTCCGCATTCTGATCACGCAAAACCGCGTAACGCATTGCGTCCGCACAGATTCCCATTCCGCCATACAAACCGGCGATTTTAAACCAGCCTCCGGTAATAACTTCGTCGGGAGTATGCCCGCCGGTAAACGCAGCAAAATCCCAGCTGTCGTCTTCATTGGCGAATCGTTCTATCATCTCACGTTCGCTGGTACTTTCAAGCTTTACACTGGCCTCAGCACTCAAACCCTGCCCAGGAATAATCAATGCATGAAAAACGCGGTCAAAGCGACGGGCTTTGGCGGCAAGTTCCGAGTCATACGCCTGTTCCGCAGGCCCGGCGATAAGATATTCACCTTCATATTGACCGCTGCCGCAGAGAGGTTCTTCTGTGCCTTCCTCCACTTCGTTTTCGGCAGATTCGCTCCGCTCGGAATCAACATCACCATCAGTCGCCGAATCCGAATCGCCACCATCGGAAGATTCAGACAAATCACTGTCAGTGTCGCCGTCTTCCGCCACCGTTTTTTCTTCGTCTCCACAAGCTTGAAAAGCCATACAAGCAACGATTATCAACGTTATGGCCAGCAGAAGGCTACACTTGGAGTTATTTTTCATTTCTACTTCTCCGAAAATGTGGAATAAGGATCATTCACAGAAATATTTCCGTTATGATATTCGCATTTCATAGCGAAATCAATCAGTTTGAATTCATAAACAATAAAGTTACGGAATCAGACATGTTCGCCTGATATCAGCAGCCTGAATTTGCAGAACGCCGCCGGCCTGTTCCTCTCCAGGATATTCTACAGTGCTTGAAAACACACCGTTTTCCGAACTCAGTCCGCTGGAATACCAGTGGGCCAGGCCGTGACTGTCTGCCGGAAGCGCGGCAATTCCCACCGGGACACCCGGCATTGCGGCGCCGGATTCGCTCAGAACTTTTACAGAAATTTCTGCCGGCCACGAAATAACACCTTCGCCGCATTCCGCACCATTTACCAGTACTTCTATATCAGCCGGACAGACAACTGTTTCTTCGGCTGCATGCGGACCGCCTTTGATTGCGCAGCGTTCTCCGTCTGTGAGCTGCGGTGGCAAAGGATCGACAAATTCGCTTAAATCCGGCAGACCGATTTCAGCGGCTTCTTTCTGCAAGAGTGATTCCCGCATGGGATCGCGTGAAAGAATTTCTGCAATATCTACATATGGAATGTTTTCGCTCATCAGTGGGTCGGCGGAATCTGGCCCCACCGAAGAGTTGACGTGCTCTATTATAAAATTCGCGACAATAGCATGCCCTGTCGGTGTCAGATGGATATGATCAAGCGAGAAAAAGCCCTGAAAACGCCCAAGCCCAATGGGTTCCACCTCCCCTTCTGAATATCGTATTTCGATTCGCGGCCAGCCTTTTTCATCACTGATTACCGGATAGCTTACACCGGCCAGCGTGATTTCCGAACGCGGCTTCATCATATCAAGAAACAATTCACCGGTCGGAACGATAAAAAATCTTTTGTTTTCAAGCCTGGAGTTTATGCGATCTACAGCAGAACGCATATGATTGTTTATGCGTATATTCTCGTAACGCTCGGCATAATAGAAAGGCCGAGTCGGCATGCTGGAAGAATCAGGCATGGTTCCGAGAAACACGACAGGAGCGCTTTCAATTCCGGCAAGTCTCGAAAGGAATTCATCAAGATCACTTTCCAGATCGTCATCATATACGTAAACCGGCTCAATAAGCACATAAGCCAGCACGCCCATACTGACATGAACAAAAGTCGGCTGCCCGGCTTCGACTTCATCCATTATGGGTGTCGGATGTTCTGGAATCTCACCTGGAAAACGCAGAAGTCTTTCATAAAGAGAAAGCTGTTTGGTAACAATCGAAGCGGCATTGGGGTCGTATATTATCTCCCTGAAAGGCCAGGTTACGTCATGCATACCCGGAACAGAAAGATTACGAGCCTGAGTGTTCAGGTTAAGGCGCAGATCAGATAGTGGTTTTTCTCCCATGAAATACGGGAACATTTCGTCTGGAAGCAAAGCTCCGGTCATTATCTCGCCGGTTTTGGAATCAATAGTATCCAAACCAAGAATACCGGGGAAACCTTCCTGTCTTACCAGCGGATGCGGACAGAAAGCCCCAACCTGGCGCTGAAAGAAAGCGTACATGCCATCTTTAACCTGTGATTCGTATGAAATATAACTGCTAACCATTGCAGCGCCCAGACTGTCACCGATTATCCATGTTCTGTCGAACAGCCCGTCACCGAGCGGTGTATCGTAAGAAAATCCGGGTATTTCAAGCAGCTTTTCACCATCTTTTACAAAAATGATTGCCGCCGCTCCGGCATCTCCGCCCTGTACATCAAAAATTACATGGCAGTTGTCCGCATTTTTCACGAGCACCGCTTCCACACCCTGCACCATGATTCCATCAAAATCGGAAGGCAGTCCACACTCAGAATCCGTAATGCTGACGCTTTCGTGCCCGAACCCGTTCATGGAAACCGGCTCAATCAGAAAACGCGGAGGAATTCCGTCCTGATCGCCGCTTTCCGAATCTTCGCCTTCATCAGAGGAATCTCCTTCACTTTCGGAGTTCTCCAGATCGTGTTCAGTGTCTCCATCCGTCAGAACCGCATCACTTGATTCGCCACCGCATGAACATAGAGATATCAGCAGAAATAAAACCACTATTATTTTAGTCGTTTTCATAATCCCCCCCCACACAGCATTAAGCGTTCATTTCTTCCCATCGTTTTGCAAAGCGGTTGTATACCAGCAGTGCCAGCGCAGAAAGTATCCCAGCTGCGGCAAACGGCAGCCAGACCATACCGGGGTCATATTTATCCCAGAGCAGCGTTGTCACTTCAGAGGGAGTTCTGCCCAGTTGCGAGACAAGCGCATCGAAGGCTGAGCTGCGATCCGGCAGCGTTGTGACGTGCAGTTCCTGCTCAAGATATCGCATGGCCATCATGGCTTTTTCACCGTAATTTTCGTATATATGCCCGCCGACAAAAGCGCCCCATCCCCAGCCGATAGCCAGCGGAATATTGGCATAACCCATAAACAACGCCTTTTTATCTTTGGGTGCGATCACGCCCAGATATTCATTCGTTTTAGGAGAAGAAAGCATTTCTCCGAATGAGAACACTGCGATTCCAACAAAACACAACCAGATGCTGGGATTCAGACCGACAAGAAAAACGCCCAGCGAAGCCATGCATATTCCAAGAAAAATGGAACTCAGGCGACGCATGCGCGTGTTTACAAACCAGCTTACATGCACGACAAAGAAGATAATAAGAAATGAATTCAGATTTATAACCCATTCCTGGGTTATCTGAGGCCCACGAGAATCGTTGTACGAAATCATCCAGCCCGGAAGATATGGAGCAATACTGGAGCTGTCCACCCAGTCAACGATATAATTTGGCAGCATGTCGAACAATTGCGTAAAACAAGCCCAAAAGCCGGAAAGAATGAGAATAAAGCTCAAAAGACGGACGTTGAGAATGTTTCCGGCTGTAACGGCCACAACGTGCCACATGCTGGTGTCACGAGCCGCGCCGGAATCGACGCTTTTATATGTAAACAGCCAGAAAAGATTGAGGCTTATCAGCACAGCGCAGCCATAAAATACGGCAGGCCACGAAAAACCGAGCAGAAAATGCGCCAGCGGCGGCCCCATGAATCCACCGACATTGACAACCATGTAAAAAAATCCCCAGCCGACACCTGAAGATTTTTCACTCATGGATTTGACGAATGTAGCCTGTACTGGCGGCTTGAAAATTGCGGTTCCTGTTGCAAGGAGCATACAGGCGAAAAAGAACGGCCAGAACTCGCGCTGCGTTGCCATAAGGACGTAACCGCATGAACTTAAAATAACAGAAGCGGCTATCTGGCGCTTGTAACCGTATCTGTCGGCAAATCCGCCGGTGAAAACCGGGAGAATTGATTGCAGAAAAGCCCAGGCGGCGAATATCAACCCCTTGTCGGACTGCGAAAAATGCAACCCGCCGACCTCGTCGGCCTGGGCGATGTAAATCGGGATAACCACCCGCACACCGTAGTAGGCCAGTCGTTCGATCATTTCCATAATGTTGGCCACCCAGAAGGGCCAGCTCAGGCTTTTAACCTGTTCCATAAAAGGTATACGATCGTCAGCTGCGCTCAATCGGCACCTCTCTTCTCATCAGAAATATAGACAACACAAATCCATTAAGATTAATGAAGAATATTAATCCACTATTAGAAAAAGAAAAACAGATTCTTTGCTATCTGCGCCAGAATTCGGGAACAAAAAGCAGTATGATGGTATAAATTTCAAGGCGCCCTATCAGCATACAGGCGATAAGCAGCCATTTGCCGGTTAGAGCTATGCCGTTGAAATTATCCAGCGGACCAACATCTCCAAACCCAGGACCAACGTTTCCAATAGTGGTTGCAACGGCAGTCACCGATGTAAGGAAGTCGTATCCCAGCAGAGACATCACGATTGTAGCGACGACAAAAATCATAACATACAGAACAACAAAGCCCATAACTGAATCCAGTATCGTTTCTGGAACAACTTTACCGCCGATTTTTACCATGCGCACTGCTCGCGGATGAATAAGCCGGAAAAGCTCACGGTAACCGTGCTTCATGGCCAACCAGACTCGAATGACCTTCATGCCGCCGCCGGTTGAACCGGTGGTTCCGCCGATAAACATGAGGAAGATCAACACTGACGGCACAATGGGCGCGGCCACCATCCATGATTCGAAATCGGCTGAATTGTATCCGGTGGTTGTAATAATGGCCACCACCTGAAAAACCGAATATCTCAAAGCCGTAAACAGGGAATCGTAAACGTCGGACAGATAAAGAACAACTGCAATTAGTATGGTGGCGAACGCGACTA
>JAKQSH010000350.1 GCA_029570245.1 Deltaproteobacteria bacterium
CGCGTTACCGACCGTGTCCGACAGCCTTGCCGGGCGCATGGAAGTCGTGACCCTGTTGCCGCTGTCGCAAGCCGACAGTACGAAGATAATCAGAACAAGACCCAGGGCGCCCAGAACTTCCAGGCCCGTCTTTGCTGTCATGGGGATTCTCCTTCTACTGATCATATTCCCGGAATTCGCTTCCAACAACTTCATCGACACCTTTTCTCAAGGGTGGATATTCCACTGTCAGTAAACCACTATCATTCAATTTATAATATAAAAACAGGCAGGGTGTCAAGACGATTACTCAGTTGAAACAAGATTGTAAAACGAAGAAAATACAGGATATTTTAACATTTCCGCCATGCAGTCTGAACATGATTTTAATCAAAACCCGTACAGGTAGAATATCCTTCTGATTACATGCACTTACAAGAAAGCCAGTCGGAATTAGAAAAAAATTGTTAAAAAGGCACTGCTCTTTTCTCTTAATATTCTGAACCGTCCTCCCCGGAGAAAAGGCTGTCACCTGTGATTTTCAATATGGATAATTTCCAAATTTTTATAAAAACGCCCGGACTGCGAACAGAAATCTTTACAGAACAAAAACAGTTATTTAGAATGCACGCTGGAATAACTGCTGCATGAGGATGCAGATGGATGACTATTTCTTGCGCCCGGCGGAAGAAAAAGATATTGAGCGAGTGCTGGGCATCATTTCGAATCACGATCTCGACGAAGAAAAATTAGCTCGATCTTTCCTCGAAGATTACTTCAACGATTCTCACGACAAATCAAAAGGGCGGCATTACGTTCTTGAAAACGCCAGCGAAGTTGTTGCAGTTGGCGGCTATATGCACGATGAAGCACAGAAAGATTACTGGGTCGGTCTGCTTTATGTCGATCCGTACTATCGCGGTCAGGGGCTTGGCAACAGACTGCTCGAAAAGGTGATCGAAGACGTTAAACGGCTGGGCAGCAATCGAATACTGGTTTCGGTTGACGAAGAAGACATCAACGACCCGGCCATACGTTTTTACACCGGCAAAAAATTCGAAAACACCGGCCTTAAGCTCGATCCGCCGCTTAAGCCTCTCCAGCGCAGACTGACGCTGGTACGCAACATAATCGAAAATGAAGTGGAATAAAAAAAGCCGCCGTCAGGGCAGAACGTAGCTTTCAAGCTCAAGAAGCACCTGCTGTGCACGGGTGTCGTTTTCACCCTCTATCCATGTTTCGGCTCTAATCATACCGACGTGAGGGGCATAAGTCAGACGGTTGACCATCATTTTTCCGGGTTTCAGAATTGTGCTGGATTTAACGATTATGCAGTTTTTGAATGTGCCGGCGGGAACGGCTACAACTGCGGCATCGTCCAGAATTTCGAAACGTTCGGCCTGATTGTAACGCACCTGCGCGCGCCACTGCGAACCTTTGTAAATCGGATTCTTCAGCAGATAGCGAGACTGATCCCGCAATCCTATTGAATCCAGACGGAACATTCCGCCCTGGTTGTCCACATAAAATCCGTTTTCCTTCCTGTCTATAGAAACTTTCAAGGTTCCCTTTTCCCCCAGCATATCGCGGCGATAAGTCCAGCTGTTGCCAAGGTTGAGAGGCATATATTCGGAAGCGAGCACAACCGCAGCGCCATCGGAATCAGTGGCGGGCGCCTGCACGCCCGACGACTCGACTTTTTTTGCGCACGAACATAAAAGCAGCGCAACGGCGGTCAGTAACAATCCCATAACAATCAAAAACTTCCTGTACATATTTAACCTTTCGGTGCGGCGTCACGAGCCGCTGTAAAGTCGCGAGGCGAAAAACTCCGGCAGACCGGCATTGATGATTTTCTCCGCCGCCTTATCAATGTCATATGGTACTCTGTAAAACTCAACCCGTCGTTCGCCACTGTCGAAAACCACAAACGCGGCGCGCGGATCGTAATCTCGCGGCTGGCCTACGGAACCCACCGCCACTACATATTTGCGACTTTCCTGCATGGTGAAATTGTCCACGTTGATTTCAAGCGCATGATCTGGATATATTTCATAAATGCGCCGCAGATGAGAATGCCCAACGAAAGTTATGCTCTTCAGATTGTCATAATGTCTGACCAGCCCTGAAGCCTGTTCCAGCGTATAAACATAATGAAAATCCGCAGGATCGACCGGACTGCCGTGAACCCAGCAGATATCGCCTTCGACCCTGAAATACGGCAGTTCGCTCAGGTAACGGCGGGCGTCGTCCGGCATTGCTTCTTTAGTCCACAGAAGAACTTCGCGGGCTTCACCATAGTAATGATCGAAGTTCATCTGACCGCATATGGCTGCGTCGTGGTTGCCCATGATTGCAGTATCGCACATCACGCGCAGCAGATTTATTACTTCGCCAGGATTGGCTCCGTAACCTACAAAATCTCCCAGACATACATAGCGGTCAACCCTGAGCCTTCCCAGCAGGCTCAGAACAGCCTGCAAAGCCTCAAGATTGGCATGAATGTCTGAAATCACTGCAATCCGCATTAAGCGCCCCTCTGACCGGCCGATGGGAAATCAACTTTCATATTTATATTCAAGGTAGAGAAAATGAGCAAATAAATTCTGTATATAGAAAAACCCCGCCGGATCAGCCCGGCGGGGTTCGTTTACAGGACAGAAATCAGACTGATATTACATCATACCGCCCATGCCGC
>JAKQSH010000200.1 GCA_029570245.1 Deltaproteobacteria bacterium
TTGGAAGTCAGTTGGGCATGGGAGCCTATCGCGCCATTGAAACCGGCAAGTTCGGTCATATGGTGTCTGTAGGCGACAACCTCGAAATCAAATTCGTTCCATTCGACGAACTCATAGACCCGAAGTCATTCAAAACCAAGGTGCGTTTCGTTCCAACCGACGGTGACTTCTTCAAATTGGCGAAATCTCTTGAATTCCGCGCCATTACCGAATACTCCAACGGCAAGATTTTCGGCTGACGCTGAATTTTTGACTGGAAGACTTAAAGAACCGCAGTTGTAAAGGCTGCGGTTCTTTTTTTCGGTTTTTTCAGAAAAGGTCTGATTCTGCTGCAACATTATTTATTAATCGTTAGGAAAGCGTTAATTAGCGGTTGACTTCCGCCTCTTCCTGCATGAAAATGAGCAAAATACGCCATTTGTTCATTTATTTGCTGGAAAGGCTGGTCAGATGTTGTTTGGAAGACCCCTGTTTTTCTCGGCTGTTCTGGTTGTTATAATTAATTTAGTTAGTGCCGCCTCGCTGTGGGCGACTCCAAGATGGGTGCGGCTTTCGTTCGAAGGCGATCCGTCTACCACAATGAGTGTCACCTGGAACGACGATTCGCAGGCAGTTCTTTTTGTTCAGTGGGGGCTGACTCCTTCTTACGGCAACGAAACCACCAGTAAAGTTGTTGCCATGGGCGGTGATCTTGAATATGTGCACTCGGCGCGTATGGACGGTTTGACTCCCGATACCGTTTATCATTACCGGGTGGGCAATACCGACAAGTGGAGTCCAGATTACACCTTCGCAACCGCCCCGGCAGGCAAGTGCGACCCGATAAAGATTCAGATTTTCGGCGATTCGCGCGCTCAGATCGGCGCCGGTTCGGCTATGCGCTATCAGGATTTGCTGATGAGCGGATTTTCTCTGGGGCCCGATCTTATGATAAACACCGGTGACATCGTACACAAAGGCGAAGAAGCTCCGCAGTGGAGCGAAGACCTGGCCAAAGAAACAACTGTGGCGACATTTATTCCGCTGCTGAATATTATCGGCAACCACGACGACGGTCCAGGTGAAGGCGACGAAGCCAACTTCAACAAGCTGTTCACCTATCCGCGCAACCCGGTAAACGACATGGAGGATTTTTACTCATTCGATTACGGCAACGCGCATTTCGCAGTGCTCAGTCCTTACACTTTCAAGTCGGACGGAACTTTTCAGATGCAGGCCGAATGGCTGGACAAAGACCTTGCGGAAACCGACAAGCTGTGGAAATTCGTGCTGCTGCATATGCCGTTTTACACCTGCCCGGTTTTCGGGTTGGGGCACGATGCCGATGAGGACGGCCTGGGGCCGGTTTTTATTCCGATTTTCGATCGTCACCATGTTGATATTGTTTTCTCCGGGCACAATCATTACTACGAACTTTTCCAGCCGCTCAAGGGCGGACAGCCGGTTCCGATAGAAGAAGGCACTGTGTATGTAACTGCAGGCGGTGGTGCGCTTGGTGAAATCGGCATGCTGAATGTGCCGGACGTTGCCTGTCAATATCGCACTCAGACTTCCGGCAGTTTCCATATTACGCAAATGACCATTACCGGTGGCGAACTTGTTTTCGAATTCATCGACTTCGGCGGCAGCGTGATTCTGCCCGGTGAAAACATGAAACCGCCGGTGGAGCACATGCGTATTACTAAAAGCCTGCCGCCTGATTACTGCTTCGAAGCTGTCGAAGACGGCGACACCGAGGCTGACGCCGAAACAGCCGATGCTGACAGCGAAATAGTATCCGACGGTGACGATGAAAACGCGCCTGAAGGCGATGTCGAAACCGTTACTGATGGCGATCTGGGCGGTGAAGGTGAGGGCGAAGGCGAAGGCGAAGGTGAGGGAGAGGGCGAAGGTGAAGGAGAGGGCGAGGGTGAAGGCGAAAGCGACGGAGATGTAAACGGCCATATCGACGGCGACGCCGAGTCGTCTAACAATAAGCCTGTCGGCGATATGGGCAGCAGCGGCGGCTGTTCATCAGGAGCCGGAATTCCGGCGCTTCTCCTGCTGCTTGTGGCTGTTTCTGTTCCGGCAATAATCAGGCGGAGACGCGAAGAGTAGAACCTTTATATTTATCTGAAAAAAAGCGACCTTGAAAAGGTTGCTTTTTTTTATTTCTGTCTGCGCGTTTTTTTTACTTCTCCTGCGAAATTCCGTAGCGGGCGAGTTTTGCCATGAAAGCCTGACGCGAGATGCCCAGGATTCCGGCGGTTTTCGAGCGGTTCCAGCCGTTTTCCTCAAGCGCCTTGCGTATTACCGCAATTTCGTATTCATCCATGATGTCTTTTATGTTGCGGTTGCCTATGTGCAGCTCTCTGATTTCACCGGCTCGTTTATCAGAACAGAAAATCTGCGGTGAAAAATGCTGAATTTCTATGGGGTGATTATCTTCAGCCATCAGCAGCGCGCGCTGCACTTCGTTTTTCAGTTGTCTGATATTTCCGGGGAAGCTGCAACCTGTGAGCTTGCGGCGGCACTCTTCAGAGAACCCGGCAGTTTTTCTGTTCATCTGTACTTCGAATTCCGCCAGAAATTTTTCGGCCAGGGGCAGAATGTCTTCGGGGTGTTCGCGCAGAGGCTGCAGATATAGAGGGAAGGAGTTTATACGATAATACAGGTCTTCTCGAAAACGTCCGGCTTCAACTTCGGCGTAAAGATCGCGGTTCGTTGCGCAGATCAGGCGTACATCAACTTTGATGGGGCGTGTCGCACCTACCGGCATGATTTCGCCTTCCTGCAAAGCACGCAACAGTTTTACCTGCAATGACTGCGGGGCTTCTCCTATCTCATCCAGAAACAGCGTGCCGTTGTCGGCGACTTCAAACAGCCCCTTCTTGTTTTCGACAGCGCCGGTAAAAGAGCCTTTAACGTGTCCGAAAAGCTCGCTTTCTAGCAGCGCTTCCGGGACTGCGGTGCAGTTAATTGCGGCGAAGAAACGGTCACGGCGTTTGCTCTGCCGGTGGATTTCACGGGCCGCAACTTCCTTGCCTGTTCCGGTTTCGCCCAGAATCAGCACTGTTATGTCTGATGCCGCCACTTTTTCGATCTGGCGGCGGATGGCCTGCATTTGCTTTGACTGCCCCACCATTTTGAACACGGCGCCTTTTCTGCCCAAAAGCAGACGCAGATGCCGGTCATCTGCAAGAATGCCTTCCTGGGCTTTCTGAACCGCTTCGCTGAGCTTGAGTATGACGGTTTTGGCCGAAAGAATATATGCCACAATCGAAATCAGATCGAGGTCCGAGCTTGTCAGCGGTGCCTGGTTTGAAGTGTTGCCGGCTTCGATAAAGCCGATTATACGGTCTTTGTGTATAAGGGGAGCCAGAGCCATCGACTGCAGGCGCTTTCCGCCGGAGCCGATGCTGCGAAGCGCTTCAAGCTGTTCTGCGTCAAACAGTATCGACTCACGGTTGTTCCAGGCCGAGGACAGAACTCCCTGCGTGTCGTTCAACTTCTGATTTATGTCGCTGATGCGGCTGGTAAAGTACACCTGTCGCCATTTGTTGCGTTCTGCGAAATCTTCGGCGTGAATTGCGGCGTATTCGAGGTTCGGCAGGTGGTTGAACAGGAATAGCCGGGTTTTGTCGTATATTTTCAGCAGATTTTCTTCTTCGCTGATGTCCTTCTGGAAACGGAACAATGTGCGCACCAGGCTTTTGTCGTCCAGTATCTGTGGTGAAAGCATGGAAAAATCGCTTATGGCGCGCGACGCCAGAATGGTTCTGTCCAGGCTGCCGGGCGTTTTCTCCCGAATCTGCGGCGCTTCTTCGGATTCTACTTCCCACATGCGCACTGATACTGCAATGGGCTTCTGCACATCACCCAGAAGCAGACAGTCACCGTCAGAAAGTGCATGTTCCTTGAACTTGACGCCGTCTACAATATAGCGTTCTCCCTGACTTTCCAGCATGGAGCCGTTGGTGCTTTTGTTGTCCTGATAGTAATCGACTCCAGCCCGTCGTATTATCTGTCCGTGCATGCTCGAAATACGCGGATCGGGCAGGCAGAAGTCGCTGTTTGCCGCTCGTCCGATGATGATTGTCGGTTTGTTGAATTCCTGCTTTATTCTTTGACCGTTGATTTCAGTCGAAAGTTCAATGTAACGCATTCCCGCTCTCCAGTATGGAATCTGTTCTCAGAGACTCCCGGAGTTTTACGGGTTCCCTGAAAATGCAGTATCGTGTTTTTGCGGTAAAGCACCGCGCGTCAGAATCCGCCGCGAATATCCAGGCCCGCCCCCAGATAAAAAGAAGCAGCGCTGCGGTTGAACAATATCAGACCGCCGGGAGACAGATTGACTCCGACGGACAGATTTTCTCCTGTTCTATAATAAAGTCCTGGTTTTGCTCGAAGCAGAAGGCCCCATTCGTCGGCAATGCCTCCGCGCCCCAGCATGGCAGGTCCGATATCGCCCGAAATATCCAGCCAGAAACGTTTTTGGGCATATGAAAAATGCGGGTTGAAGGCGGCAGCCAGCATGTTGAAAGCTCCTGCGTCGGCTTTATCTGGCAGAAACATGTAATACAGCGCTCCTCCGAGATGAACGTTTGAATGAACTTTTACGGCAGCATAAGTTTCGACAGATATTCCCGGATGATAATAATCGGAATCTTCACCGAATGTGAACGCCGCGCCCAACTCGCCGCCGAAAATAAGACCGGGCAGCGAAGAAAAAGGTTCTGGCTTTTTACCTTCTTTCGAGGTTTGTTTTACGATGATTTCTATTTCGCCAGTCGGAATAGTAACTTCGCCTTCAATTCGAGTCTGTTTTTCTTCAACTTCCGGCTTTCTCCGGGCCAGCGCCGCTTCAAAAAGCATTATTATCTTGGGCGATTCCTCTGCTGCATTCAAGCGGTATTCCGGGGCTGCTTCAAGCAATCTGGAAAAACTGTCAAGTGCAGATTCGTTATCCTCAAGGGCGATTTGAGTGTATGCCAGATAACGCAGAATTTCCACATGGCGGCGGGAATCAGGATTGTGGGCGGCTTCTATTTCTTCGGCTTTTTTCAGGTTCTCCAGCGCACATTCAAAATCAATCTCTCCGAAGCATATCAGACCGGCCTGAAAGAGTTTCTCCGCTTCTTGTGATGCCATAACGGATCGTGATACCAAAAGGATGCATATACATACTGCAAAACCGACAAATTTTCCGGCGCACAACTTCATATGTGAGATTCCCGTTCGATGTGATTCGATACTGTAAAGGAAACTTTACACTTCATGTCGGAAATAGCAAGATTAAAAGAGTTTGCCGGAATCAATAAGCAGTGTCACCGGGCCGTCATTGCACAGACTGACCTTCATGTCGGCTCCAAAAATGCCGGTTTCGACTGTGGGAACTTCTTTGCGCAGCATTTCGACAAAACGATTATAGAATTCTTCGGCGCGCACCGGTTCCATGGCTGCAACAAAAGACGGCCTTCTGCCCTTACGGCAGTCGCCGTGCAGAGTAAACTGACTTATCACCAGAAGTTCTCCGCCGACATCTGCCAGGGAAAGGTTCATTTTTCCGTCTGCATCGGGAAAAACCCGCAATCCAAGAATTTTCTGAGATGTCCATTCCAAGTCGGTTTCCGTGTCTGTGGCGCCAGCCGAAACAAGC
>JAKQSH010000214.1 GCA_029570245.1 Deltaproteobacteria bacterium
GATTCGCAGAAGAGTCGATTTTCCAGATGCGTTTTCTCCGACTATGCCGATTTTCGCTCCGGGGTAAAAAGACAGACAGATGTCTTTGAGGACGTGCTTCTGTCCGTAATATTTATTAAGGTGCATCATTGTGAAAATGAATTGATCCGCCATGTGATATCCGCTCCCTTGAGTCTGTTAATGCGATCTTGAACTTCCGCCCGCATACGCTGTTCAAATTCGACGATACGGAACAATGATCTTAAGCGCCCGCAGGCATGCGCAGATTTTCTCTTATTAAAAGACTTTCGTCAAATAAGGCTTCACTCAAAATTCATGTGATATCAGACTTGAGCAGAAACAGGCATCCGGCCATATTTACAGCGTATTTCCCGAACCTGCGATAACTTCATCACGCAATGCCTGTCCAGCTGCCTGAGGATGAACGACATAGGGAGGCTCAAAAGCTTCAAGTTTCATGCAGCCGACGCCCAGTTGCAATTGCGCGGTTGAGGATGGGTCGATCCATGTTCCGTATTCCAACAGATCGCCACCGGATTCGCAACGCGATGCCTGATTTGCAGTGGAAATGGCTTCGTAAAGCGGATTTCCGGGGTGTCTGCGAACCATCTGACCTTCAAGCAGCATGCGCCCGTCGTCCTGAATCTGCGAGCCGAACGATTCGTGATAAGGTTCAAGGATGCCGGAACCGTACATATGCCAGTTGTCCCAGAAATTGTTATACAGATGAAAACGTCCGTAGCGCGCCTGCGGATGCCTGCGCCCGGTGTTGTTTGCATAAGAATGATGCCACGTCAGCGAAATCTGCGAGTCCAGCGCCGCATCCGCATCGCCGTTTCCTGCCAGCAGAACTTTCTCCCAGGCGTCAAAGCGGCACCAGGCTATGGTTATATTGCGACTGCCGAACACAATCGAAACGGCTTCGTCAACATTTTTGCAGTTTCCACCGTCGTCATGCTGCGTAAAGCGCAGATGATCCAGCACTATATTTTCGCTGGAGTCCGGCAATGCACTTCCGATCTGCACGCCGTCTTCCGTATCTGGCCCGATGTCTTCAAGCGCCAGATTAATAAGAATCACCTGGTCTGAACCCGGAATTACAAACCCTTTACCTTTGATGGTTATGTCACGCCCGCGACCGTCTATGCTGATGTTTGACGGAACAAGAAGCGGAGAAGAGAGATTTATTTCACCGTCCAGATCGAAAAGTACTATTCGCGGATTATTACTGCTGCACATGCCTTCACGCAGAGAACCTGCACCGCTGTCGGCAAGAGTCGTTACATGATAAACATCGTGTCCTTCCTGCCATCCGCCCAGAGTGTCCGCGCCAAAACCTTCAATCAGAAATATTTCACCTGCCGGCGGATACTGATATGGTTCCGCTTCTTCTGTTTCGTGTTCTGCTTCTGCAATATCCGAATACTCCTCTTCGTATTCCAGAACATCAATATCGGGATTTTCGGCATCAGGCTCAAACTCGTAATCCGCTTCGTCTTCCACGTCGCCGTCCGCTTCATCGCGTTCGCCGTTTTCCGTCTGATCCACATCACCTTCAATGCCGACACATTTTCCGGCTTCGCAGCCGGTGCCGTAAGCATGACAATCAATAATGCGCACCCATACGCCGTCGATGCAGGAAGTAGTCCAACCGTCATCGCAACCGACATCTCCCGCGCCGCAGAAAAGGTCTTCAACATCCGTGTCGCCGTCTGCAGTATCGAAATCCCGCTCGAATACCGGCTCATCGAAATCCGCCCCTGACTCGCCGGAACCGGCGCCGCTACATGCAAGAAGCGGAATCGTGGCTGCGAAAGAAAGAAAGAGAAAAACCGACAATGATCCTCTCTGAAACATTTTTCACCACATATTGAAAGATGGATCGACCCTCTTCAGCGTTCTGCTGATTTTCACTTGAGATGAAGCATATCCCATCTGCAATGATTTAAGGAAGATATTTTGCCTGACTTTTTTCGCAGAAAACACAGAAAAAAAATAAAAAATTGTTTACTCGTCGCCCTTGTAATCAGGCTTATCGCTGATCAACTCTTCTTTGCCGACTCTGTACTCGCTCGAACGCAGAACTGTTCTGGGGTGACGCTCAGAAGGGGCATTATGACGTGCGATATTATGTTCTTCGAGACGGGAAGCCTGACTGACAGGATTTCGCTTCTGCCCCTCCGCAATTTCAAATGTCACATCATCGAGATTGATATCAAGTTCTTCGACGCTTTTCAGAGCATCGACCATATCCAGAAAAACGTCCTTAAGGTCTATTTCCATAGTCCGCGCTTTTTTCACCATTGACGAAAGTTTGTCGTCGGCCTCGCGCAACTGCCTGACCATGGCCCTTGAGAACATTTCCTGAAGGCGGAATGCGAAGCTTTCGCCCGCATCAAAAAGGCGATCAAAACTTTCTTTGCTCAGTTCAAGCAACAAGGAACGCTCGGCAGAAATACAGGTTGCCGAACGAGGCTGCCCGTCGATAAGCGAAACCTGCCCGAAGACGTTGCCGCTCTTCATATTCGCCAGAAGTTCATTGCGTCCGTCAAGCAACTCTTTATAAACACCCACGCGCCCGAAAACCACAAAGAAGCAGCTGTCGCCGGATTCTCTTTCCCGGCATACAACTTCAC
>JAKQSH010000216.1 GCA_029570245.1 Deltaproteobacteria bacterium
CTGAAGTTGCAGAACACATCAACGCGCGCCAGAAATTCATGCATGGATTCAGTGCTCATACCCTCCCCCCCCCTCGAAACACCCGTTTATGTATTGAAATTAACCTCTAAATACAACAATTGTCAATAAAACAAAGGCTCCGTAAACCTGCGGAGCCTTTATTTTATATTCAGCTCTCAAGATCAGGAGCGGAAAACAAAATTTACGCCGTCAAAATCAACTGTTATCTTCTCTTTACCGGCCATTTCGCCGGAAATTATCTTCATCGCCAGTGGTTCGATTACCTTCTCCTGAATTTCGCGTTTCAGCGGACGCGCGCCATAGGCAGGATCAAAACCGATCTCGGCCAGGCGGTCGCAGGCAGCGTCGGTCAGTTCAAAGGCGACGTTGCGCTGCTCCAGCATCTTTTTGTATCGGGCAATTTGAATGTCAACAATGCTTCTGATGTGTTTCTTTTCGAGACGGTGGAATATCACAGTCGCATCCACGCGGTTGAGAAATTCCGGTCGGAAAGCAGCCCGCAAAGCCTCATTTGCCAGACGACGCATTTCTTCCGCATTGTCCAGTTCAAGAATATACTGACTGCCTACATTCGATGTCATTATCAGAATGGCGTTGCGGAAGTCCACAGTACGGCCGTGTCCGTCGGTAAGACGACCATCATCCAGAATCTGAAGAAGAATATTGAAAACCTCCGGGTGCGCCTTCTCGATTTCATCGAGAAGCACTACAGCATATGGCCTGCGGCGCACCGCCTCGGTAAGCTGCCCGCCTTCATCGTAACCTACGTATCCCGGAGGGGCTCCGATCAGACGGCTGACCGAGTGTTTTTCCATGTATTCGCTCATGTCGATACGAACCATGCTCTGTTCGTCGTCGAAAAGAAATTCAGCCAGAGCACGCGCCATTTCTGTTTTACCGACACCGGTCGGACCCAGAAAAATAAACGAGCCTATGGGACGGTTCGGGTCTTTCAATCCGGCGCGCGATGTGCGAATGGCGTTGGCGACACGGACGACAGCCTCTTCCTGACCGACTACACGGGCATGAATACGCTCTTCCATCTTCATCAGGCGGGCTGATTCGGCTTCCATCATGCGCAGAACCGGAATGCCGGTCCACGAGGAAACAATAAGAGCAACGTCCTCCTCTGTAACTTCCTCGCGAATATAACTGCCCTGCTTCTGGGACTCTTTTATTTTTTCCTGAACGTCTTTCTGTTCTTTTACCAACGCCGGAAGCTTGCCGTATTCAATTTCCGCCAGTTTCTGATAATCGGCCTGACGCGCCAGACGTTCCATTTCGCTGCGGGCCTGATCTATTTCTTCGGTAATGCGGCGGGAACGCTTCAGCAGTTCCTTCTGGTTTTCCCAGACCGCCTTCATACCGCGCACTTTTTCTTCCAACTCTGAAATATCCAGATTGACTTCTTCAAGACGCTGCTGCGAGTGAGCAGACTTTTCCATCTTCATAGCCTGACGTTCGATTTGAAGGCGCGTTATCTGCCGCTGCACCTTGTCGATCTCCACCGGAACGGATTCGACTTCCATCTTCAGACGGCTGGCGGCCTCGTCGATAAGGTCTATGGCTTTGTCCGGCAGGAAGCGGTCTGCGATATAACGGTTAGAAAGCTGCGTGGCTGCAACCAGCGCATCGTCGCGGATTCGGATTCCATGATGAACTTCGTATTTTTCTTTTATGCCGCGCAGTATGGCAAGCGTGTCTTCTACCGAAGGCTCCGAAACGAAAACGGGCTGGAAGCGCCGCTCAAGCGCCTTGTCTTTTTCGATGTGCTTGCGATATTCATCGAGAGTCGTTGCACCTATACAGCGCAATTCGCCGCGAGCCAGAGCCGGCTTGAGCATATTGGCTGCATCCTGTGCGCCCTCTGCCGCTCCGGCGCCTACCAGCGTGTGCAGTTCGTCTATGAACAGAATTATAGCACCGTCAGAAGAGGCTACCTCCTTAAGCACAGCCTTGAGACGGTCTTCGAATTCTCCTCTGAACTTCGCTCCGGCCACCAGCGCAGCAAGATCAAGACTTAAAACCCGCTTTCCGGAAAGACTCTCCGGCACATCACCAGCAACAATGCGCTGAGCGATACCTTCGATGATGGCCGTTTTTCCGACTCCGGCTTCACCAATCATTACAGGATTGTTTTTGGTGCGACGCGCCAGCACCTGCAAAGCCCGACGGATTTCCTCATCACGACCAATCACCGGATCGA
>JAKQSH010000363.1 GCA_029570245.1 Deltaproteobacteria bacterium
AACTGCAAAGCCGCATACGATATTGACGACAGCCGCGTTCCCGAATCGGGTCTGGCCGTCAAATGCGCCAGATGTAATACACTTTTCGTTGTAAAGCCGCAGAAAATACAGCCCGAAATCGTGGAGCCGCTTACGCTGACGCCGGTGGACGAAGAAAACGTGGACTGGGAAGAGCTGGAAAAAAGCCGCAAAAAATTCAAAGGTTTCATTCTGCGCCGTCCCGACGGCAGAACTTACCCTTTTCAGGAAATGGCCACGCTGCAACGTTGGGTGGTGGAGCGCAAGGCTCTGAGAAGCGATTACATGAGCGACGATGGGGAAACCTGGCGCAGTCTGGCCGACATGAAGGAGCTGGAGCCGTTCTTTGCGGTTGTCAGCAGCGCCGGTACTCTGGCGGCCATGCAGGCCCGGCAGACGCAATCCGATGTGCAGCAGAACGCGGAACGCCCGCGCATGACCATGCAGATGTGGGCGCAACCCGCCGGAACGCAGGAGGCGCTTTCTGCCGAAGGTAACGCCGCGGCTGATAAAGCGCAGGAGAAGCAGATAGCCTCCGGCATCGTGCAGGAAAACATCGCCTCGACATTTTCGGATGGCGCATCCGCGGCGTCAGCAGCGGCTGAAAGCGAAGCCGCCGAAAAACCTCAAATGCCGCGAGTGCGTCCCGAACAGCCGAAAGTCAAAGTCGAAGCCAAAAAAGCCAGCCGGGAAGATTTTGAAGACACCCGCATCACTCTGGCTCCGGTAAAACCCGTTGCAGAGCCGCAATTCCCGGCGCGCGACGAAAAACCGCAGAAAATGGAAATTCCAGCGCCGGAAGAAAAAGCCGTCCCGGAAGAACCGAAGAAACGCGCTTCAGGCGGCGTGCTCAGCGCCCGGCGCGGCAACACCGATGAATTCGATCTCGCAAAATGGGACGCCATGGCCGACGACGACAGTGCAGCTTCGGGCAGGAAAGGCAAAATAATACTGGCGGCTGTTGCAATTGCCGTAGTCGCCGCAGTGGCGGCGGTTATTTTCGTGCCGCAGGTCAGGGGGCTTGTTTTCAAAGGCTCGGCTCCGGCTGCCGAACTTGCAAAGCTCGACACGGCGCGCGCCGCAATGAATACCTTTAGCGACGCCGGACTTGACGAAGCGGCGGGCATGGTGAAGCCGATCACCGAAACTCTGCCGGAATTCTCGGCGGCCTGGGCCATGATGACCGAAATCGCCTCCGCCAGAGCCGATCTGTGGGGTTACAAACTGGAAGAAGCCGAGAAATTCCAGAAAGATACCGACAGCAGAATTCAGGAGTTGAAAGCGGCCTACGAGGAAGCGAAATCCCAGGCCGACAAGGAAAAGCTGCGCGCCGAACTGGAGAAGGCCACGCAGGACCTCAACGCAGCCAATCAGGCAGTGGCCGAGGCCGCCAACCGCGTCAACGAACAGATCGCCCAGCTGGACGCTTTTGCCGGCAGATGTTTCGAACTCGAACCGGAATCGCTGGAAACCAACCGCGCTCTGGCGGAATTCTACCGGGCCGGGGCGCAGGCGGCAAAGTCGAACGAGTTTCTGGAAAAAGCATTGAAAATCAATCCGAACGACGCACCGTCGCTGTACACAAAAGGCGCGCTTTTAAGCGCCGACGCCGCGCTGCTGACCGATGCGGAAAACACACTTGAAGCCGCCATCGCCGCCGACGGATCGCTTATCAAGGCCCGTTTCCGTCTGGCGCATGTGTTTTTGAAAAGCGGCAAAGTCGAAGAGGCCGTAAAAACCCTCGAAGAGCTTCTGGCCGTAAATTCAAACCATCAACCCGCCCTCGATCTGCTGGCGAAGCTGAAAAAAACGGCGGAAGCTGCTGCCGTTCCGGCTCCGGCCCTGGCTCCGCTTGCCGAAGGCGAAGCGAAAAATACCGCGCCGGAGGCGGCGGAAAAGGAAAAGCCGAAACCAGCCGGGCCGTCCACCTACGAAGAATTCATGCGCGCCGGAGACGCTCAGAGAAACGCCGACAATCCCAACGGCGCCCTTGGAAATTACAAGAAAGCCTGGGAACTCAAGCAGACCGTCAATGCCGCAAGCGGACTGGGATTCTGCTATTACGATCTTTTCAACTATAAGGAAGCGCTGAATTATTTCAAAAAGGCGGCAGGCATGTCTTCAGGCGATCAGGCTACGCTGATAGGCCTGGCCATGACTTACGACAAGCTTAACGATACGAACAAGGCGCTTGAATATTACAAAATCTATCTGCGCCAGTTCCCGAAAGGCGAAGACGCGCAGTTTGCAAAGAACGCCATAGAGCGTCTGCAGCCGCAACAGTAAGGATAACAGATGAACGAAAAACTCAGTCAGGACGATGTGCGCAAAGTGGCCAGACTGGCGCGGCTCTCGTTTACCGAGAGCGAGCTTGAAAAATACGCCTCGCACCTGAACGGAATTCTGGCCTACATGGACAAGCTCAACGAACTCAACACCGACGGCGTGGAGCCGACTTCGCATTCGGTCAGCATGGATACGCTTTTCCGCGAAGACGTTCCCGCGCCTTCGCTGAGTCGCGAAGAGGGGCTGAAGAACGCACCCGAACGGCGCGAGGGTTTTGTAAAAGTGCCGCGTATTCTGGACGAACATTAACAAGGAGCGCCCGACATGAAGGAACTTTGCAGTCTTACGCTGTCCGAGGCGCGCGAAAAGCTCGTCAATCGCGAAATCGGTGCCGAAGAACTTACGCAGGCGCATCTTGAACGAATCGCCGCCGTCGATCCGAAACTCAATTCCTACGTGCTGGTGACGCCCGAACGGGCGCTTTCCGACGCGCGCGAGTCCGAAAAACGTCTGGCCGCAGGCGGTGCGGCGGTGCGCCCGCTTGAAGGCTGCCCGATTGCGTTGAAGGATATTTTCGTAACAAAGGGCATCCGCAGCACGGCGGCTTCTAAAATTCTGCACAACTTTATTCCGCCCTACGAAGGCACGCCGTCGAAAAAGCTGGCCGAAGCCGGTTCGGTGCTGCTGGGCAAGCTCAACATGGACGAATTCGCCATGGGTTCCTCAAACGAAAACAGCGCCTTCGGACCCTGCCGCAATCCGTGGGACACCGAACGCACTCCGGGCGGCTCGTCGGGCGGCTCGGCTGCTGCGGTGGCCGCCGGATTATGTCTGGCTTCTCTTGGCACCGACACCGGCGGCTCGATCCGTCAACCGGCCTCGCTGTGCGGCGTGGTGGGGCTGCGCCCGACTTACGGACGCGTCAGCCGTTACGGCGTAATCGCCTTCGCCTCCTCGCTCGATCAGGTGGGGCCGTTCGCCCGCACCGTCACCGATGCGGCGCATGTGCTCAAGGCCATAGCCGGACACGACGAACGCGACTCCACCAGCGTTGATGCTCCTGTGCCCGATTACCCGGCGCTTCTGCACGGCGAACTGAAAGGCCGCCGCATCGGCGTTCCGAAAGAATATTTTGTGGAGGGCCTCGACCCCGAAGTCGAAGGCTCAGTCAGGCGCTGCATTGCCGCAATGGAGAAGGAAGGCGCTGAAATCGTGGAGATTTCGCTGCCGCACACCGAATACGCCATCGCCTGCTACTACATCATCGCGCCGTCGGAAGCCTCTTCCAATCTGGCGCGTTACGACGGCGTGCGCTACGGACTGCGCGAATACGGCGAAGGCGGCCTGGAACAGATGTATGTGGCCTCGCGCTCGCAGGGTTTCGGCGCGGAAGTCAAACGGCGCATCATGCTCGGCACCTACTGCCTCTCGGCCGGATATTACGACGCCTACTATCTCAAAGCGCAGAAGGTGCGCACGCTGATAGCACAGGATTTCAGGCGCGCCTTCGAGAAAGTGGACGTTATAGCAACCCCGACCACGCCCACCACCGCCTTTAAAATCGGCGAGAAAACCGACGATCCGCTGCAGATGTACCTGTCCGACATCTACACAGTGCCCACCAACCTGGGCATGATCTGCGGCATAAGCTTGCCCTGCGGTGCGGATTCGAAAGGTCTGCCGATAGGACTGCAGTTTCTGGGCAGGCCGTTCGGAGAAGCCGAACTGCTCGATATCGCCTATGGTTACGAACAGACTCTGGGGTTCAGGGGAAAACCCGTCATATAAAGGAGGTCCGTCGTGAAAGTCACAGGAGTGCTCGGTTCACCGCGTTCAAGCGGGGTTTCGTCAACGGTCGCCAGACGGTTTCTTGAATATGCGGCGAAGTCCGGTGCGACGACTGGAACATACAACCTGGCCGGCATGCATTACAGCGGCTGTCGCGCCTGCGAACGCTGTAAAATCGACCTGAAAAGCTGTGCACTGAAAGACGACCTGACGCCGCTTCTGCGCGACATCCACGATACCGACCTGCTGCTTCTGGCTTCACCGGTTTATTATGGTGAGGTAAGCGGGCAGTTCAAAACTTTCTTCGACCGCACCTTCAGCTATTTCGAGTCCGATTTCTCCTGCCGGATTCCGGCCGGCAAGAAAGCCGTCATCATTCTGGCTCAGGCCAATCCCGACAGCAGTATGTTTGACGATATTTTTCCGCGCTACAAACACTGGCTGGAAATTTACGGTTTCAGCAGAATAGAACTGATCCGCATGTGCGGCGTGGAGTCAATCGAAACCGACGGCACGCTGGAAAAAGAGTGTCTGGCAGCCGAAAAACTGGCCGAAGAAATGCTTGAAAGCTGAGAAGGCAAAGCTGTTCAAACAAAAACTTGACATACTGCCCGTTGCGATGCTAACAGAAAGCCGGGATGTGTACTGCAAAAGTTTATCGTCGGCCCGGAATGTAATCTGCAGTTCCCTGAAAGGGGGCGTGCCATGAGACGAGTGAAAGAAAAAAGCTGATTTCGAGCCTCCCCGCAAGGCAAGGGGAGGCTTTTTTTTAACTCGGCAGGATCAAAGGAAAAAACGACATGATTCTGAATGAGAAACTGACCATAATGCGAGGCGAAGAGATAAACCGTCACCTCAGACTGCTGGCCGAACGCATCGTCCGGCATTGCGGAGGAGCAGACAACATTTATCTGGTCGGCATCCGCAAAGGCGGAGAAGAACTGGCCGTGCGCCTGAGAAAAATGATCAGCGAGATGGAAGGCGCCGCGCCGCTTCTGGGCTTCATCGACATAACGCTGTACCGCGACGACGTGCTGACGCTGGCCAAGCCGGTCATAGGGCGCACGGAAATCGGCGAAGGCATCAACAACCGCATCGTGGTGCTGGTGGACGACGTGCTGTACACCGGACGCACCATCCGCGCCGCCATGGACATGATAGTAGACTTCGGTCGCCCGCAGGCCATACGCCTGGCGGTGCTGGTGGATCGCGGGCTGCGAGAACTGCCAATTCAGCCCGATTTCGTTTCGCGCGTCATTCCCACTTCTCCCGACGAGCGCGTGGAGGTTATAGCCGGACACGCGGGTGAGGAAGACAGAGTGGTGATATACGCCATCGAAGACGATGCCGTCGCCGCGCCGAAACCGAAAAAAAACGCAACGGCGAAACCGAAAAAAACTGCCGCACCGAAAGCGGCGGAAAAAACTGCGCCCGGAAAGCAGAAAAAGGCGCCGCAGAAAAAGCCTCTGAAGAAGACTAAGAAAGGATGAACATGGCCTGGACACACAGACACCTTCTGGGCTTGGAACAGCTGTCCGCCGAGGACATTTCGTATGTGCTGGAACTGGCGAAGGGTTTCCGCGAAATTTCACTGCGCCCGGTCCGCAAGGTTCCGACGCTGCAGGGAAAAACCGCCATACTGGCGTTCTTTGAACCATCCACCCGCACGCGCGTTTCATTCGAAATGGCGGCCAAGCGGCTTTCCGCCGACACATACGCCATCTCGTCTTCGGGAAGCTCGGTTGTAAAGGGTGAAACACTCATCGACACCATCCGCAATCTCGAAGCCATGCATATAGACCTGGTGGTCATGCGCCACAAGTCGTCCGGCGCGCATCACCTGTTGATGAAGCACACCGACACGCCCATAATCAACGCCGGCGACGGCTATCACGAGCATCCCACCCAGGGCCTGCTCGACATGCTTACCATCCAGGAAGCCAAAGGAGATTTCAAAGGGCTGAAGGTCGCAATCGTGGGCGACATCACCCACAGCCGCGTGGCGCACTCAAACATCATCGGCCTTACGAAAATGGGAGCCGAAGTGCATCTGTGCGGGCCGTTTTCGATGGTGCCGCAGTTCATCGAAGATATGGGAATCCGCGAGCAGGTGCATGTTCATCCGCGAGTGGAGGCGGCCATTGAGGGCGCGGACGTGGTAATGGCGCTGCGCATTCAGAAAGAGCGCATGCCGAAGCACCTCTTTCCCTCCGACCGCGAATACGCCATGTATTTCGGGCTGAACTCGAAGAACATCAGGCTGGCCAGGGAAGACGCCATCATCATGCATCCGGGGCCGATCAACCGTGGCGTCGAAATGTCGCCCGATCTGGCCGACTGCGGACGTTCGG
>JAKQSH010000254.1 GCA_029570245.1 Deltaproteobacteria bacterium
TCTGGCTTTTCAACACTAAATTTTACAAAAAACTTTTTACCAATTACAAGATTTTTCATTTGGTCAACACTAGATATGTGTTTACGATAAACAGAATTTTTAGCAGCATCACTTGCATAAGAAATATCACTGTAATCTACACCTTTGTAAATAAATGTAAAATACACATTAGTGCTTTTGTTTTCATAATTATAATTAACTACTTCTCCAACTGTGTACAATGTGTTTCCTTCATCAAAATATTTTTTTCTGTCTAAATGTATTACAAGTCCATAAATAAAAAGCCGATCATTGCGACCGGCTTTGTCAAACGGACACCATCAATTATTCGGCGGCATTCAGCCATTCCGTCACGTCTGCCAAAAGTTCCGCAGGTTCGGTAATTTCAACGGCATGACAGCTTTTAGCATATAACGGGAAACGCACCTCGGCTGGCGCAGGAGTTTCAGAAAGCCCGAACGCCTTGTCGGCATAGTTGATTTTCAACCAGCCGCCGCGAGTTTCACCAGCATTCGCAGCCTGCGTCCATTCGACTGAGGCTACAAGATTTGCGTGCCTTTCGAGCGCCGGCGCCAGAGACGGAGCATAAATAACGAGATCGTATGCCGCATTTGTAATGAATGTTCTGGTGTGGAGCAGATTTTCAAGGAAAAGCTCACCATAGATAGGGCTGAACGGATCGACGCCGAACAGTATCAGATCGTTCACATAGTAGGCGGTGTTCACCGGATACTGCAACGAAATGTAATAGCGATCCCAGGCTTGCAGAGTTCCGAAAGTATCCGGCAGATCGCCGTACTCCATTGCATCATCAGTTATTTCGGTTTTCGATCTCATACGTTTAAAGTACCTCATCCTGTCAACAAGAGGGATGCGCTTGTCATTCATATAAGCATATGAATCTTCAGCGGACTTTTCGTCTCCGTCCAGGTATCCAAGTCGAAATGCGTCGGTGCGGTTTTCGGCGTACAAGGGACTGATTTCGCTGGGTGGAAATCCGAGCATCTCGGAGAGATTTTCATACTGTAAAAGCCTTACGGTTACTATGTTGGACAGATCATCCATCCAGTGTGCCGGTTTTGAATAATTATAAACATCGCGTTCTGCCAGATTCATTACATACAGCAATGCGTTTGTGTGAGGATCGCAACTTGCATCGCCGGAATTTTTACACGGCGAATATGCAACGCCTGTTTCATCGGCGATTTCATAAATCGGCGAACCGTCTTCTTCCCACAGCAAACCGGCTTCTTCGTCCTGATACTTTCCGCTAAGCAGCGGTTGAATGAGCGCCTGAAGGCCGAACTGACGGGCCATGATTTCCGGTCCGGCTTCCAACCCGGCATATTCCGGGAATACACTGTCCACATGAGACTGAATTTCATTCACAAGTTCCGCATCCTGATAAATTGAACCGCCGTTGGCGTAACGCGGATAATTCTGAAGCATGTGCAGCATGACTGTGGAGCGGATGCCGCCGTAGCTTTCACCGGCGATAAGCACTCTGTTGCTTTTGATCGACGGATGTGCCGCCAGGAAACGCAACAGAACTCTCACAAAATCTGCGCCATCGAAAAAGCTGTTGAAATTCGCAGAGCCGAACGTTTGCGCACGTTTCTTCGCGATGTCAACATCGTCCATTGTGCAGTATGAAAATCCAGTCTGACGCGCGTCTATATAAATCAGGTTGCCTATTGAAGCCCAGGAAGAGGTGTTTTCTGTTATATGATCCTCCTCACTCGTAAGCTGCGGGTCCATGGTGAGATTGCCGGTATTGAAACCGAAAAGCAGCCCGGTTGCCGAGCCCGGACCGCCGTTGAAGAACACTATCAGCGGCTTATCCTGAGGATTTTCATTGGCGGGCTGAAATACATACCAGATAAAAGCTTTCGATGATTCCAGGTCCTGACGGCGACCGTCTGCCTCGAAGAAATAAGAAACAGGTTCAATCTCAATGAACCCGGCTTCTTTATTCAGCGCATCCTGAATGCCTTCTTCCGCATCCCCGTCACCATGTGAATTTTCCAGATCGCCATCCGCGATTTCGCTATCTTCTTCCAGACTTTCTTCGCTGTTTTCGATATATTCACCCGTCTCCGAAACGGTGTCGGTGTCGCCATCAGGCGGATTTTCGCCGTCATCCGTATCGTCCGCCCCACAACCGACGAAGATCAGCATGAGCGCACAAAGAAACACCAGAGACGCCATAAGAACTTTTTTTCGCATTCGTTTCTCCATTACAGATAAACACCGGCCGACCGCCTAAGCCGCTGAATGGATTTTATAAACCAGCGCGTAGCCATGTCAAATATGACATGGCGGTAGTGAACGAATATCCTCTATCTTACGCATATTCGGGCTTATGCATTATTCGTTCTTGACTTGCAGCCATGAAACATTGAACAATCGACACTGAAGTCTGACTGAAAACCCGGACCGACAACAAATATTCCGTCTGCGGAGGGGCAATGAAACACCGGATATTCTTAACAATTCTGACTGCTGCTGCAATTGTTTTAATGTTTTCATGCGGAGACGGCGACAGCGGCGATGATGCCGACGGTGATGCTTCCGAAAATCAGGAAGACAGCAGCGACGGCGATTCCGAGAACGAAAGCAGAGATGCTGACCAGGCGGAGGCGGAATACGAAGCGGAAGGTGAAAATTCCGAAATCGACGGCGATCTGGAACTGGAAATCGAAAATTCCGAAGCCGAACTGGAATCCGATATAGAGAAACCAGACCCGTCGCAGGTGTGCGCAGAATTGGGGCTGCCGGTACGGCAGTTCGACGAAAGCGGCTCGAACGGCAGTTCACTGTACGATATCGCCAGCGATTTCACGCTGACGACCTCGCTTGAAATGTGGAATTTTAAAGAAAACTGGAGCGGTTGCGAAACATACCTGTTCATTCAGGATAAACCGACTCAGACAAACGGCTGGACAACTCCGCTGTGGTCGCGTGATGTTTCCGATCTGCTGACGCGTCTGCCGCAGAACACACACCTGTTCTTCATGTCCACAAAAACAAAAATGGGCGACATACTCAAATCAATCAACGTTATAAAAACTCAGATAGACGAATATCTGCTCACTCTTGACGACGAAACCGCCGCAGCGCTTACACGCCGTATTCATTATGTATACGACCCGGCAAAAGAAATCGAAGGCTGGCTGGGGGCGACGATGGTGTCGCCGGGCTGGGGAGTGGGAATAGACCGTTTTCAACGCATCCGTTATATCGGCAGTTACGCCGATTACAACCGGTACGATTCGAGCAAGCAATGGTTTGCGCCGAACATAAAAATGGCTGCCAACGAGGCCATTTATTACAATTATGAATTCGAACGTGAGGAACGCATCGCCGCCCGTAACGATACGGTAATAACGCTGTTCGACAACGAAGTGCTGGAAGACCCGTCGTGGGCCGGAGTAAAAGGCTACGCAGAAGTCGAACTGCCTGAGGCCGAAGAGATGGCCGGCTACGATTCGCTGGAACTTGATCTGTTTCTGGGCTGTCACGGCAACGGCGAATACGGAACTTGTCCGGCTTGGGATTATCTGGTTTATCTGTATCTGTGCGACAAGGACGAGCCCGATAACTGCGACACCGAGTTCGGACGCTGGATAACAACTTATCACCGTGAAGGACGCTGGGTTCACGATATTTCAGGGTTACTGCCGCTGATCGCCGAAGGCGGCACCAGACGCTTCGCCTTCCATACCATCCAGAAATACGACGTGACACTTAAACTGCGGTTCTTCAACAGCGGAAAAGCTGTGCATCCTTATGCATCCGTATATCTTTTCAACGGGGGTGCATTCAATGCGACCTACAACGACAAATACACTCCGTTGACAATCGCCGTCCCTTCCGACGCCGTCAGAATAGAACTTGCAACCGTCATAAGTGGTCACGGTATGGCGATGCCGGGTAACTGTGCGGAATTCTGCAATACGTCTCATGGTTTTTCCGTAAACGGAAACGAAAATATCATAAGCTTCACCCAGGCCGGAACAAACCAGGGTTGCATGGATATGATCGAACAGGGGACTATTCCGAACCAGTATGGCACTTGGTGGTATGGTCGTAGCGGCTGGTGTCCGGGTAAAGACGTTCCGCTGGTGATGACCGACATTACCGACCAGGTAATACCTGGAGCCGACAACGTTTTTGAATACAGCGGATTATACAACGATGCCCCGTACACTGTTGACGGCGCGGAAATCCGTCTCGAAAGCTGGCTGGTGTTTTCGAAATGATACGCCAAAGGCGTTTACAGGATTGCGGAAACGACGGAACTGTAATCGAAAGCGCCGCAGACCAGACCAAGAAGAGCACCTGCCGCGATGTCGGACGGATAATGCACTCCAAGATAATAGCGCGAGAAAGCGACGCCTGCGCTCCAGATGACGATGTACGGCGCAAGCATATGTCCGGCAAGAATCAGGCCCAGCGCCAGCGCCACGGATGTTGAAGTGTGAGTCGATGGAAATGAACCATCCTGCGGAGTTTCAACAAGCGCTCTGTGTTGTGTAATGGCAGCTTCCGGGCGCGGACGATTGAATATCCGCTTCAAAATCTGACCGGCAATAAGAGATATGAACGCACCGAACATGCAGGAAATCAGAGTAAGAAAATCGTTTGTTGTCCGAATCCCCGACTCATAAAGCACAATGAAGATAAACGTAAGTCCGAACCAGACAAGC
>JAKQSH010000274.1 GCA_029570245.1 Deltaproteobacteria bacterium
CGCAAGGCCGGATTGAACAAGCCCGGCGACGTAACCGCCATTCTGCTTACTCATCGTCATCGTGACCATGCCGCCAACGCCGCATGGCTGCGCGAACGATTCAGGTGTCCGGTGATCTGCCACGCCAACGAAAAACCATACCTCGACGGCAGCGAAAAAACTCCGCTTCTGGCAAACCGTCCGATTCCGCTGCCATTCAAAATAGTCTGTAAGGTCCAGGACATACTGCCTCCGCGATGCCGGATAGATGAGACTTATACGCCTGGCGACTGGAAATGGGATTTCACGGTTTTCGAAGCCTTCGGACACACAGAAGGCTCGGTGATGCTCTATCACAAGCCCTCACAGACACTCTTTTCGGGTGATGCAATATTAAGCGGCCTGCCTTTTACCTGGGCCTATCGCAAACTGCAACTGGCGATGCCTGAATTTACACCAGAAGTCAACAGCGCCCATGAAAGCGTAAAAAAGCTGATTCCGCTTCTTCCTCCAGTAAAGAGATTGTGTCCCGGCCACGGCCCGGAAATCGAAGGCGACATCAACGAAATGCTGGCCGGTCTTCTCGAACCTCAACCTCCTAAAACGCTGCTGGAGCGCGCAATGGAATGGGGTGCGCCCAAACTTCCGGCTTTTGTGATGCGGATGCGCTGAGCAACAACGCTTCAGGGTTGTTTTTCCAGACGGGAACCGAATTCCGTTTTAAGACCGTTTTCATCAAACATTACAAGAAGATAATTCCGATAGCCCGGAGCAAGCTGTCCCGGTTTCCTACTGTCAGTCACCGGAGCCCAGGCGCCCGTATCTACAAAAACCAGACCTTTTTCAAGCGGAATCAAACGCGGAATGTGGGTATGCCCGAAACATACAAGTTTAACCGGCAGAGTGTCAGCCACTTTGCGGGCATATTCCGGCAATTGCTCGCTGACGGTAAAGATGCTCTCGCCTCTGGCAGCGTACTCGTACAGAAAAATCAGAAGCGGGAAAGAACTCAGAGGAACCATCAACTTTATCCACAGAGGAATAGGCACCAGAGCCAGAGTTATTGTGCCGCCGATCATCAGAAGCGCAATCGCCAGTCGATCTATCCAGAACTCGCGCATGATGCGGTAAACCCGGTTTGTTATGGGCGTTCTGTGCAGGCTGCCGAGTTTTTCCAGCTGGACCATGGAAATTCCGCTCCTGTCGGAAAGAGATTGCATGGCTTCTATATGGCCTTCTTCACTGAGGCGCATCAGTTTTTTGTTTTTGAGAAGACGCCACATGACAAGCAGACTGCCCATAAGCCATTTGAAGACCAGACTCCGTTTCGAAAAAGCGTAATATCTGAACCAGTGCGCCATATATCTGAACAGATTAAGAATATAGTCAGATGAATGCGGGTTGAAATAACCCATACCGGTCATAAGATAGCGATTGGAAAGATTGCCCATGGGCAGAGCTATTATCTCCTCCCCGTCTACCTGCACCACCGGATTCAGCTGATAGCACCATGAATTGTAGTAGTCGAACTGCTGACCGTGTTCGGCATATATTTCTCCCGGCTCGTAGTAGAACCACGGCTCAAAGGAAAGCTGATCCGCGCTGAAGGAAAGCCCATTTTCCGAAGCGGCCTTTTTCAACTCATCTGCGAAACAGCGCCTTACTCTTTCGAAATGGAATTCGCGGTCGTGATTTCCTAGAACATAAACGATTTTGTGACCTGCAGAGAGAAAACGCGCCAGAGCGCCTACAAACTGCGAATGATCGGCCAGCATGCGTTCAAGCTTCCAGACTGACTTGTCTTCGCCGGCCTGCAGACCGCGTTTGCGTTCGTTTCTGCTGACTTTCCACGGCGGGTTCTCCGGCAGATCGCTGACAAGATCGAAATCGAAAATATCGCCATTCAACACAAGGACAAGACTGTCGCCATCGGAAGCCGAAGACATGAACTCTGAAAGCATTGCTTCGAATTCGTCATCAAAAACGAAACGGGAAGACTTGTAATCCTTCCAGCCGTCGGCGTTGTTTTCGATATCGCACAGATGAAGATCAGAGACAACAAGGTATTTCTTAGCCATTTTACCGCCCCGAACACCAGATTTTCCACAAGCGCGGATTGGAACTTTACTGTATTCTTAAAATAAACTCAACTGCACAAAAAGCCAGCCCGGAAAGCTTGAATTGTCATTATGACAGCAAAGACTCAATGCACCGTTTTCACATCCGTGTCATTGTGACACGCGTAACGGCGGCTTTTCAAATGGACACAATCTCCCGAAAACACATGGAGATTGTTTTAAATTATAAACTGAAGTTTCCTTACAGAGCCGGCAAGGCAAACAAACAATTCCTCGCAGAATTACATCTGCATTATCAGGATATTACGCACGAAACACAGCGTGACAATTCCGTGACACTGGCATCTGTTCTGATTTAATTAAAATAAAAGATGAATTCTCAATGATTTTAAAATATGGCCCGCTTGTTGCAAATAACAGAAACGTTTATGCGGTGTGAACAGACGAGTTCTTCTTAAATAGCAAAATGAGTGGACCCTGAGTATTTAAGTCCACTGAAATTCTGGAATTAATAGATTATTTTTAACTGCATTCAGGGGAAAAGGGGTGAATATGAAAAATAAACTTGCCGGAATAATAGTATTGATGCTGCTGGCCATGTTTTCGGTTTCATGCAGCGATTCCGATGACAACGGCCTGTTTCCAGACGGTGATACCGAAAACGGAACCGACGGAGATTCTGACACAAGCATTACCGTTCCGTATGTTGTCGTTTCCGGTTCCGTTGCCATCGAAGTCGGAAAAACCATCACCCTTCAGGCCCAGACCATCAACGGCACTGATTCAGGCTATACCTGGGGTTCCACCGATGAAGTAATCGCCACCGTTGATGAAAACGGCGCGGTTACCGGCGTATCAGCCGGTGAAGCTTCCATTACCGCCACCGGCAAAGACAGCGGAAAAACCGGCTCGTGGGGCGTTTACGTCTACGTACTGCCCGAAGAAGGTTCCGCCAAAGTCACCATCAGCGGTGAAGTCGCACTGGAAATCGGCGACACAACTACACTTACGGCAACGACCAGCGGAGCAAGCGATTCCGCTTACACCTGGGAAAGCTCCGACGACGCCAAAGCCACCATCGACGCAAACGGTCAGGTGACGGGAGTTGCGGCAGGCGAAGTCATCATAACCGCCACCGGAAACGACAGCGGAGAATCCGGCCAGTGGGGCATGTACATTTATGCACCTCCGGTAGAAATACCTACAGTCACAATCAGCGGCGGATATTCCGTCATAGTCGGACAGACTCTGGCTCTTACAGCCGTCACCAACAATGGCACTGACAGCGCTTACGCATGGTCTTCTTCCAGCGACGCCATCGCCACCGTTGACGCGGCAACGGGTGTCGTAACGGGTATCGCAGCGGGCGAGGTCACAATTACCGCCACCGGAGCCGATACAAACGTTTCCGGCCAGATCGGAATAGTGGTTATTAATCCTGAGCAGGATATTCCTTACGAAGAACTCTGGAAAACCTCAGGCCATGCCGACAGCACCAGTGAAGCATTCCGCCATTGGGATGAAGACGGAGCGGTTCCCACCAGTTGTGCCAAATGCCACAGCACTTACGGCTATCTCGATTTTCTGGGTGAAGACGGCAGCGCCGCCGGAACGGTCGAGAATGAAGCCGCTACAGATTCCGTGGTTTCATGCATTGCCTGCCACAATCAATCGACCGCAGAGAAAAGCAGCGTGGTTTTCCCGTCCGGCATGACAGTTGAAGGACTGGATGCATCTTCCCGCTGCATGGAATGCCATCAGGGCCGCGAATCAACGGTCAGCGTGAACGATTCCATTACCGCTGCCGAAGTCACCGACGACGACACGGTTGACAGCGATCTGCGCTTCAAGAATGTCCATTATGCAGCCGCAGGGGCGACTCTGGTCGGCACAGAAGGCATGGGAGCATACGAATATGACGGCATGAGCTATGACGGCATTTTCGCTCACGTCGAAAACGTCGATTCCTGTGTAAGCTGCCACGATTCGCACACGCTCGAAGTCAAAGCCGAAAGCTGTGCCGCATGCCACGGCGAAAGCAGAGGTGATTATAAGGACATCCGCATGGCCGGTTCCCTTATGGATTACGACGGCGACGGAAACATCAGCGAAGGCATTTATTACGAAATCGAAGGT
>JAKQSH010000276.1 GCA_029570245.1 Deltaproteobacteria bacterium
TTGAAGGCGGCTGGGGCGCGAATACCGAAATGGACGGAGCCGACGCAATAATGCCATACTGGATGGGAAGATATTATGGATTTATAGTTCCACAGGAAAAATAAAGACAGCCGAAACAGCAATCTGAAACGGAGGTTAATCAACCTCCGTTCTTTTATTTCAGCGCCACATCATCCAAGGCGGATTGCCGCCAAGATAGAGCTGCTCCAAGGTGCGTTTGTCGCGCAGCGTATCCATACATTGCCAGAAACCACCGTGACGGTAAGCGCCAAGCTGATTTTCACGGGCCAGCCGCTCAAGCGCCACTTTCTCGAAATTGGTGTCGTCGCCTTCGATATAGTCGAATACCCGAGAATCCATCACCATGAATCCGCCGTTGATCCACCCTTCCCCCAACTGCGGCTTTTCGGCGAAAGTTCGCACCAGATCGCCTTCTATTTCGATATCTCCGAAACGCGCCGGTGGCCTTACGGCGCTGATGCTGGCGATTTTTCCATGGCGGCTGTGAAAATCTTCAAGAGCATTCAGGTCGATTGAACTGACACCGTCACCGTATGTCAGCATAAAGCTTTCGCCTTCAAGATATGGTTTCAGGCGCAGAATGCGTCCGCCGGTGTTGGTGTCGATCCCGGTTTCTATGCAGTGTACGATCCAGTCTTCGGTATGTTCGTTATGGTGAACGACTTTCCCATTCGCCAGATTGATGCTGATACTGCCGGACAGCGACATGTAGTCGATGAAAAAGCGTTTGATATACTCAGACTTGTATCCGAGGCACAGAAAGAATTCCTTGTGCCCATAATGTGCGTAGTGCTTCATTATGTGCCACAGAATCGGCATGCCGCCGATTTCAACCATCGGCTTCGGCCTGACTTCCGTTTCTTCGGTAAGGCGGGTTCCGTATCCGCCGGCTAAAATAACGACTTTCATCACGGCCTCCTATGATGAAGAGAAAACGGAAACATCAGCGCGGTAAAGGCTCCACATGAATATGTTGCGGGGCTTGGCCGCTTCTGTATATATCCCACATTCTGCGGTAAGCCGACTCCAGATGCCGCATATAGCGCTGACGGTCGAATATCGGCAGACTTTCGCGATTTTCGATCAGGTGGCGTTTCATCTCTGCCAGTTCATCGCGATTGTTCGCAAGGTGAACCGCACGTTCAATATATTCTTCGACACTGTTTACAACATTCTGCGGCAGATTGCACGCATTGACATTGCAGGCACCTGTACGCGAGTGCGGAGTATCTCCGGCCAGAGTAAGCGAAGGCAGGCCCGCCCAGGCGCACATGAAACTGGCTGTTCCGGCAGACAGATTAAAAGTGTCCAGCCACAGATCAGCCAGGCGCATCGGCCAGCTTTCACTCATCATCCTGAACTTCGAAAAAATTATCCTCTGAGAATCAATGCCCTGCGCTTCAGCGCCTTCTTTTATTACTTTGGCCATCTGCGGTTCCAGCGCTTTCAGCCAGAGCACACTGCCTGGAGTGCGACGCAGAATTTCCATCCAGGCGTTGAAAACATTGCGATCAATACGATAAGAACGAGGAAAACTGGCAAATACGAATGCGTCTTCAGGAAGTTCATATTCAGCGCGGCAAGGCATGTCGTCAGGAATGCTG
>JAKQSH010000279.1 GCA_029570245.1 Deltaproteobacteria bacterium
GCAAAATATGTCGCATGCGGCATTCCGACTGCAACATTCGTAAAGAAAAGCTATGATAAGCGCCTTGACAGTCTGGTGAACGAATTCCGAGGCCGATACGGAATAGTTTCGATAGACCGCGACGCTCCGGACGCCGGAAACATGGCCATTGAACTGCTGAACAAAGGTTATCTTCTGGGAGCATTAATAGATCAGGACACGAAAGTCGCTTCAATAAACCTGCCGTTTTTCGGGCTGGAGGCCCGCACGCCTTCCGGCCCGGCGGCACTGGCGCTGAAAGCCGGTGCTTCTGTCGTCTGCGGCTCAATTGCAAGAGTTGGAAACAGGCACGAAATATCCGTCTCTCCGATTGAAAACGACTCAGACTCAGGCATAGCGGCACAAGTCGCAATCTTGACCGCAAAAGCCAATCAGATGCTTGAACAGGCCATAAAACGCAACCCCGAACAATGGGTCTGGTTCCATCGCCGCTGGAGATAAAAATCCGCGCGCTTCGCGCGCGGATTTAATTCTGATTGTCTTGAATTCCGCTACTGAATGGAGAACGGATAGCTCATATTTATGGAACCGCCGGATTTGGGGAAGCGCAGATTCTCGATAACGCTGGCGATGCAGTCGCCGACGAACGAACCTGAATACTGCGGCGTGGTTATGGATGTGCTAACAACGGTTCCACGGCGGTTTATGGTGAAGTTGACCATCAGAGTTCCGGGCATGGGCTGCTTGCGCTTCTGCTCGGCGACACACGCTCCGATACGCCCCATGCTTTTTCTGATGACGTCTGAAACCATTTCCTGCGTCAGAACTTCCTTACGCTGGATATTGTTAACTTCAAGCGCATTGCCGGTATCGAAATCGACATCCATGTTTTCTTCTTCGCCGAAACTGATTTCGGTAACTTCGCTGCCGTTAAGCGTACCGTCGTCGAAAAAGTCCGCGCCTTCATCCAGAGCGCGTTTTTTGCCGTTGGACGATCTGTTGGCATCGCGGTAGGCCAGAAGACGCTGACGGCGCTCTTCGCGGCGCTGACGCTCTTCTTCTTCAAGCTTGCGCTGCTTTTCCTTCTCGAACTCTTCTTCCTTCAATGCCTGCAGCTGAATTTTGGCTTCATCTATTTTAACCAGCATTTCCCACTGATCGCGCAGTTTGGCGTAGTGGTCGATTTCTTCAACTTTGAACAGATCGCCGATAAGCGGCACTCTGGTAATGCCTGGAATTTCAATTACATGGTAAAGATTCAAAGTAAGCGGTGTTCCAACGGCCCCGACGATGAGAAATGTGAGGATGGCCCACTGTACGATTGGAAGCTTTTTCTTCTCAGGCGGGACATACTGCTTGATTACCGGAGCAGAAGCCGCCGATGCGCCGGGAGCGGCGCTGGCTGCGGCAGCCGCAACGGCTACCGGAGATTCTTTCGGAGCCGCAGCTGCAGCCTTGCTGGCCAGCTGACTCAGATCGACTCTGGATTTGTCGATTTTACCGGTTTCCTTTTTCTGATCGCCAGGCGCTTTGGCCGCCACGAGTTCGCTGAAGCTGGGACGCAGCTTGCGGGCTGCGGTATCTTTGTGTTTTTCGGATTCTTGAGAAGCTTCAGACTCGGACTTCCCGGCGGCTTTGGCCGGTTCCGCAACAGCATTGTTTTCGTCTGTCGGAGCTTTGGCTTGTGCAGCAGCCGCTTTCATTTGTGCAGTATGCGCTGCCATAGCAGCCTGAAGTTCATCTGCTTCGGCCAGTTTGACCCAGTTTTTGAAGCCGGCTTTCCAGGCGTACACTTCCTCGGCAGGCTTGCTTTCTTCCAGAACCTTAACAAGCTGAGCAACGGTAAAAGGGCCTTTGCGGTCTTTTGCCCAAGCCAGATACCAGACAGGATTTTCGACTGTCGGAGCCGGAGTTTCTTCGCGCTGCTTTACGTGAACCGTATTGCCGCAGTTTTTGCAGCTGAATCGGAATGATTTGCCCTTCACCTTGTCGTCTGAAACGTTATAGGCGGCTCCGCACAGTTCACATTTTACCAGCATATTGAAACCTCTTATGAATCTTACATCCGAAAATACGCCTCGCCCACCGCGAAAAACGGAGGACCGGCGATTCTTAATAACATGTATCCGCTTTTCGGGTCAAGAATTCCTGTTGAAAGTTAACATGTTAATTGCATTAAAATCGACAGACGGTTTTGTGCGGCGAAAATAAGGCCACGCGAGTTCGGCACTGCCCCTCCACTCTGGAATTATGAAGACCAACTAAAGCAGAAACAGGGTGATGGTTCAATTCTATTTATTTCTTCGATCAGTGGAATTTTTACAGCCGATCTGTTGTTGTTCCCGCAAAAGTGGCGCTTCGGCAATCGCAAAAAGCCCCTTTTAGCACGAACATATGAAGCGAGCAGGAAAAACATTTGCGATTTTATTCAAATTTTGCTAACTGTCTAGCTTCGAAATGTACCGTCTTGGACAGGATATTAAGGAATGAGGTTTTCTGCCAGGAAGCCCCATGCATTATTTCAAATTAACCGGAGGAGAATTTTTATGAGGAACAGATCATTCTTAATGAGTTCAATTCTGTTCGCGCTCCTGAGCCTGGCGCTTGTAGTCGGATACGGCTGCAGCGGCAACCAGGGGGAACAGAAAGCCGACGACAAAGCAGAAGTCAAAGATGCCAAGCCCCAGCAGCCGGCTGAAGAGCGCTACAAAATCGCAGTCGATCCGCGCTCGCCTTTCAAAGGCCCCGAAGATGCGCTCGTCACCATCATGATGTTCGATGAATTCCAGTGCCCGTTCTGCAAAAAAGTTTCCGAAACTGTAGATCAGTTCATGGCTGCCTACGACGGCAAAATCCGCCTGATCTTCCGTCACAACCCCCTGCCCTTCCACAAAAACGCCGAACTGGCCGCCCAAGCGTCCATGGCTGCTCACGAGCAGGGCAAATTCTGGGAAATGTATAAGGTTCTTTTCGCCAATCAGCAGGCGCTTGAGCGTGAAAACCTCGAAAAATACGCCGCCGATCTCGGCCTCGACATGGATAAATTCAAAAAGTTCCTCGATGAAGGCTCCGCCAAGAAACTCATCGAAGACGACAAAGCCGTCGCCGTTCAGTTCGGCGCTCGCGGAACTCCGCATTTCTTCATCAACGGCATCAGACTCCGTGGCGCTCAGCCCCTTGAAAAATTCAAGGAAGTCATCGACGCTGAACTGAAGAAAGCCGAAGAACTGCGCAACAACGGCGTCAAAGATGTCTACGCCGAAGTCACAAAGAACGGCCTGCTCAAAGACAAGGCTCCCGAAGCCAAACCCCAGCAGGAAGACACCAACATCTACAAAGTGGCGCTGAATCCCAACGCACCGCTCAAAGGCGACAAAGACGCCGTCGTCACCATCATGCTGTTCACCGACTTCCAGTGCCCGTTCTGCTCGCGCGTGAACCCCACTCTCGACAAAATCGTCCAGGACTATCCCGGAAAAGTGCGCCTTTATTTCCACAACCTGCCGCTGCCTTTCCACAAAAGCGCCATTCCGGCTGCCAACGCCGCCCTTTATGCTCACGAAAAAGGCAAGTTCTGGGAAATGCACGACAAGCTTTTCGCTAACCAGAAAGACTTGAGCATCGAAGCCATGATGGGCTTCGCCAAGGAAATCGGACTTAACGCAGATGAAATGAAGGCCGCCGTCGAAAGTGAAAAATATAAGGAAATCATCGCCAAAGATACAGCCGAAGCCAACAAGTTCGGCGCTCGCGGCACGCCTTCCATGTTCATCAACGGTCGTAAATTCGTAGGCGCTCAGCCCTATGAAAACTTCAAGAAACTCATAGACGAGCTTCTGCCCGTAGCCGAGAAAAAAGCTCAGGAAACAGGCAAAAAGGGTGATGAACTCTACGCCGAGCTGACCAAAGACGGCAAAGACAAAGCCGAGCTTCCGCCCGCCCGTCCGCAGGAACCCGCCGAAGACCCGAACAAGGTCTACGATGTTCCGGTCGGTAACTCCTATTTCGACGGAGTCAAAGACGCCGCAGTCACCATCATCGAGTTCTCCGAGTTCCAGTGCCCGTTCTGCAGCCGTATTCTGCCCACCAAGAAGCAGATCATGGATACATATAAGGGCAAGGTCAAATTCGTATTCAAACACAACCCGCTGCCCTTCCACAAAGACGCACAGCTGGCTTCCGAAGCCGCTCTGGCCGCCGGCGAGCAGGGAAAATTCTGGGAAATGCACGACAAACTTTTCGCTAACCAGAAAGACCTTTCCCGCGCCAGCCTCGAAAAATATGCCGCTGAAGTCGGTCTGAACATGGACAAATTCAAGAAGGCTCTTGATTCCGGCGTTTACAAACCGGTTATCGAAGAAGACAAGGCCCTCGGACAGAAAGTCGGCGCTCGTGGAACGCCAACCCTGTTCATCAATGGTCGCAAGATCGTCGGTGCTCAGCCCTTCGAAAACTTCAAAAAGATGATCGACGAAGAGCTGGCCAAGAAGAAATAACCTTTGCAGACTATGGACAACGCAATGGAAAACTGCATTTTCTGCAAAATCGCCAGAGGCGAAATACCGGCTGAGGTGGTCTGGAAAGACGAGCATGTTCTGGTCTTCAAAGACATCCATCCGGCCACGCCGAAGCACTTTTTAGCCATTCCGCTGGAACACATTCCAACGGTCAACGACGCCGACGCGAACAACGCCGCCATACTTGGCCGTCTGTTTGTAGCCGCCGCCGAAACGGCGAAAAAGTTCGGTTTTGCCGAAAGCGGCTACCGTTGCGTGGTAAACTGCAATCGTGACGCCGGCCAGGAGCTTTTCCACCTGCATATGCACATCATGGCCGGTAAAAAATTCGGATGGCCTCCCGGCTGACGAATTGATTCCGTTTCAGGGTCGGCGCCGACGGAATTCGTCGGCGCCGACATGTTTAAACTCAAAATCGCGGAGATTATCATGGCTGGCAGCCTCAATAAGGTAATGATTATCGGACGCCTCGGAAAAGACCCGGAACTGCGCTATACGCCGGGCGGACAGCCGGTTGCGAATTTCAGCGTGGCCACCACCGAAAGCTGGGGCGGCGGTCAGGATAAACAGGAACGCACAGAGTGGCACAACATAGTGCTGTGGGGAAAACAGGCGGAAACTGCCAACACATACCTCAAAAAAGGTCGCCTAGTATATATAGAAGGACGCCTGCAGACACGCAAATGGCAGGCCAAGGACGGCAGCGACCGTTACACAACCGAAATCGTGGCCACCCGCTTCCAGTTCCTCGAATCAAAATCAGGCGGCGGTGAAAGCGGACACGCTTCCGCGCCTGCCCCCAGCGACGGAGATATGCCGCCAT
>JAKQSH010000301.1 GCA_029570245.1 Deltaproteobacteria bacterium
AGGGAGCGAAAGGATCGTTGTAAATATCACCAAGATAAAGCAGCAGTATGCCGTAATGATGCATATGAAAGCGGACGTAAGCGGTGAATCTGGCGACGGTATCAACCCACAGCCACGGCCATAAAAGGAAAAACACCGGCAAAGACAACGTCGCCATGGACACCATTATCAGAATTATGCGCCTGCGTGTCATGGGCGCATTTTCGCCGAACACCGACACCTGCCGCCAGCGGTAAGCCCAGAGAAACATCATCGGGATAATGGCAAATGGCGCGTTGAGTTTTGTTGCCATGGCCACGCCGTACATGATTCCGGTCAGAATTATGTAAATCCAGTGGCCGCGTTGTGCGCGCCAGCAGAAATATATGATGCCGAGATACGTGGCGGTTACGGCAATATCAAGCGTTCCGACATGCGAATGAAAAAAGCTGCGCGGCAGCAGAATGTAGGCAAGTGATGCAAAAACAGCAACTCGCGGACCGAAAATCTCCCAACCCATGCGGAAAATCATATACACGATCCACAGCGCAAAAAACATCACGCCCAGACGTGTTGCATCCACCTTGTCATACCATCCCAGTATGCGGTTGAAAATCAGGTAAGTCAGTCCCATCATGCTGGTGGCGACACCCGGATGACTGTGCTCGATACGGAAAGAATGCGCTATTTTTTTACGGTCGATATACGAGAAATCGCCCCTGAAAACGCCAGTTATCATTTTTGCAAAATAATCGGCCTGTTCAATCGCTGTCGGCTGATAAAAGTCGTCGTCGTCCGTCAATCCCATATCGTCAACGGTAGCCAGCAGAACCGCCAGGTGCCCGCCTATGATAAGCAGACCGAAAAGCAGATAGGCCAGACGCGTGGCCATGAAATTTCTTCCGTCGCTGAAGCTTAACATCATCTGGCCTCCTCTGACGGCTGCACACTGCCGACCTCTCCATCACTCTGTTTTTTTCCGGTGCCGTCCGGCGTTTTAGTTGCGGTCTTGCCGCCGTCGGACATCACCCTGGCGCGCCAGCAGAAATGACGCATGGCGTCTCTGGCGGTGGAGGTCTGAAAGAGCACGGTTGCACGACTGCCTTTGAATTCGGAAGTGTCGATTGAGAAATTCTTCCATCCGATTTTGTTTTCCGAAGCGAACTTGCCGACGACTTTGTCGTTGATAAGAATACGGAATTCGACTTTGCTGCCGTTGGGAAGCTTTTTAATGGTCGGATCGGCCAGAGCGAATTCGCCTTTTATGAATGAATCCATCGGCACATTTTCGAAACGCGTTTCGGTGGTCCATTTCGCCAGCGGATGCTGCCATACGGCGCTCTGCCATTCGCCGTCAACCTGAACGGTAGATTGACCCACCCGGTTCCAGTCGCGGATGGGACAGGTCCAGTGCAGATTCCTGAAACTGTCGCAGGCTCGTGTTTTGCCTTTGCTGTCGAACAGTCTGACTTTCGCTTGGCGGATATTCGAGAAGAAATCGAATACCAGATTTTTCACTTCCGGCTTTTCCCAACGCTGCAAACGAACTTCACCAACTTCGCGGTCGAATGTAAGCTTATGAGTTTCCTCAAGATAATCCGTGTCGCCTGCGCCTCTGGCAATTACCATCCAGATGCGCGGATAGTTGTAAAGGCTACGGCTGGTGGGCTTTCCCATGGAAAGAATATGTGTTTTGAAACGCTGAAAAGCCGAATGTTCCCATACCGGATGAACAATAACCGGCTCCGATTCCCAGGCTTCTTCAGCCATAACTTTTTCGACAGCATCCCAGGTTTCATCCGTAATTGGTTCGGGAACCGGTTGCAGAACGCGTACAAACGCGAAAATCACTGCGGCTGCGACAATCACTGGCAATATGTATTTATACTTCACCGTATGTTCTCTCGCTGAATTCGTTACAAAGTTCAACATAACTAGCATTCTATCTGCAAAAATGCAACATATACAAGCGCTTTTGCCGCCTTTGCACAAAATGCCGACGGACTATTTTTCTTCTATTCTTTCGATATTGGCGCGCGGAAGCATACATATTTCTTCGTTTTCAAAGCGCACTTCAAGAATCCGAACCAGCGCGCCGGACTCCATTTGACGCAACTCGTGCGGCAGCGACACTACCCGACCTATGCGCCCGAAATAAGGCGTGCGGATACAGCGCACCAGATCACCGACGTTCAACGAGGGTTCTAGCGGCGTTTCACAGACGTCTACGGCGGCATTTTCGATGGGAATTACTATTTCCGGCCTTATTACTCCAGCGCGAACCTGAGTCGCACCGTTCACAGAAACCCGGCGGCCCTCGTTTTCCTTCAAGTAGGCGAAAGTCTTTCCGGCCATGTTTATTGTCCCGAAACCTTCCGTCACCACCAGCGTT
>JAKQSH010000306.1 GCA_029570245.1 Deltaproteobacteria bacterium
TCGGTGCCTATAATAATGATATCATCCAGAAACCGGGAGAGCGATGTTTACTGGGGCTTGAAACAGGGCGCCGATTCTTATCTGGGCAAACCGTTTTCGGCGGGCGAACTCGTTGCACGGGTAAAAAAACACCTTGGTTGAGCCTCGCCGCAGCCTTGATACTATTTACCGGCAGCGGCGTTTTCTGCTGTCACGATAAAGACATTCCGCATTTCAAACGCAGAATGTCTGCTTAAAGAGGTGTGCAGTTTTGCCGTCTTCCAACAGACATAAGGAATACCTGAGTTTTCAGGTGGCCGAAAAAATGCTTGCCATTCCAACCGCAATGGCGCGTGAAGTATTTCAGCTCACCAACCTTACGGTGGTTCCCATGACTCCGCCGTTGTTACTGGGGCTTACCAGTCTGCGCGGTTCGGTACTGCCGGTCTTTGATCTTTTAAGTCTGTGGGAAAATAAGCGCCGCCGCTGGAAACAGATGAAGTTTCGCTGCATAGCAGTTAACCACGGAAAAAACAATATGGCGATTCTGTGCGACAGAATAGGCGACATCATTGCCCTCAATGAAGAACATCGCATTTTCTCCGCCGATGAAATTTCGGATTACAGCTTTCAGAAAGACGGCATGGAAATAATAGAAATTGATCTCGATAAACTTCAGCATCTGGCTGCAGTTGTAATAAAGCGGGAACTGAAACGAAAAGGGGTGGCGGTAGCATGAAACCCAGCAAAACCGAAAAATACGACGCTCCCACGGAAAAGCGTTTCTGGACGATACAGCGGCGCATCATGGCGCTGATTCTGGTGGCTTTCGTGGTTCCATACATAAGCCTGTTGCTTTTCGCCAACATCCTTGGCGGAGAACTCTCCGACATTCTTTCAAAAACAAAAGACAGTTTCAACCGCACCAACGAATCGCTGCGAACCTCTGTAACAACTCACGAACAGCTTTTCAAACTGAGCGCACTGGACAAGGCAGAAGACTTGGCCAGCCGTGCCGCTTTAATCATTCAGATGCGCGGGCTTACTGAAGCGCAGATTCCCGAAGACCGCGACATTCTGGCTCTGATTCAATCCGAAAACGTTGGAGAAGAAAGCCAGATCAGCATAATCAATCCTCTGTCCGACAGGATAACAGCCGACAAATATTTCGACACAGGTTCGTCTGTTGCCGCAAAGCTTCCGCTGGTGCTGCGTCTTATGAATGAAAAAAATTACCTCAAAATTCTGAACGAACTCGATGGCGCACCCAGCCTGGCGGGCAACATCGCTTCCATAAGCGATCAGTACGAGGTGAAAGTCGAAACCGAAAACGAAAGCGGCGAAGGCACCGTCGAAACAGTACAGATGCGTTTTGTAGTGCTGACACCAATAAAGGGGACTCCATACTCGCTGGCGGTTGTCTCCAGCATGGGAGGAGTTGCAAAGAATCTGCTCTCCAGGGTCAACAAATCCCTGTTCGAAATCGGCGAGACACTGCGGGAAATCGACTCTCAAACAAAATATGTCCTTCTTATTTCAAGCATCATTCTCATAACCGGTGCTGTTTTCGGCGTGATATTCCTTATTGTGGTTTACATCCTTATCCGCAGGCACATTATCGAACCGGTAAACGACATCGCCATCACATCCGAAAAAATCAGTCGCGGCGAATACGACCGCCGCATAAATCTCGACCTTATGCGCGGCGACCTGCGCGAACTCGCCATTTCAATCAACAGCATGCTCGACACAATAACCGATCTGATACAGACCGAAGAAGCACAGAAGGAATTGCAGCGCAACATAATCAACCTGCTCGACACGGTCAGCCGGGCTTCCGACGGCGATCTTTCGCGGCGCGGCGAAGTGACCGGCGACGTGCTCGGTTCAGTGGCAGATGCATTCAATCTCATGCTCGACAGCTTTTCGCGCCTGATTATCCAGGCCAAATACGCCGGAGCCAAAGTCATTCAGGCTTAAACGGCGATCATGTCGGCCATG
>JAKQSH010000353.1 GCA_029570245.1 Deltaproteobacteria bacterium
TTCACCATATGCAACACCAGCTCTGAAGACAGTATTGGCGTATTGACCGTAACAGAGATTTTACCGGCAAGCGGCGAGTGGGGAGATTTCAAATGTATTGGAGCCAACTGCGTAACACCTCAGGTTCCTCCTTTGAGAATATCCGGCGGAGAAAGCAACTGTGAAACTTTGACAATTCAGTACAACCCTCAATCTCTTACTTCTCCCGGTTTTCCTGACCGTGAAATCATAATGATTTTCAACGATTCCTGTCTTGCGTCTGAGCGAATTTCCAGGATTGAACTGTACGGAAGTGTAGACTCCGGCTCTCTGTTTCTGGAGCCGTATCCGGTTGACTTCGGTTATGTTGAGACGGGACACAGCCGTGAGATTACGGTCACTCTGCACAACTATTCTGATCAGGATATCATGATTCATCAGATAAGCTTTGCTGAGCATGAAGAAGGCGATAATTGTGATGTGTTTGAATTCGGCGAGGATGTTCAGGCCGTAATCGGCAGCATACTGCCTGCAAACAATATTGAACCTGCGGAATTTACAGTCATATATTAGCCGGAGGCTGCAGGCGTGGACCGCTGCAACATTGATGTGAGTGCTTCGCTGCCAGGATCGTTGCATATGCAGTATCCTGTTGTCGGACACGGCAAATCCGAAAATTAGCCGCCGGTTGCCGTGGTTTCCATGACTTCGCATGGTCCTGCAATGTAACATGAACTGAATGTCCCAGCCGATGATGATTTCTATTGGTTGTTTTTTTGGAGACAGCAGCTACGACCCCGACGCAGAAGACTTTTCCCGGCAGATTCAGGGCTATGTCTGGACTATTCTCGAATGGCCGGAAGACAGCGAGAAAAGTCTTAAGGCATTTGGAGAAGGTAATGCCCGGACAGTATTCGATGTGGCGGGAACATACAGGTTTCAGCTTGAAGTCCGGGACATGGAAGGGCTTATCTGCGAGGAGCCGTTTCTGGTAACGGTGAACGTGGAGTAAGTTTTCACATTATTGATTTCTGATATGATTCTTCAGGTGAAGACCCTGGTAGAACTGCTGCTTCACCTGTGGACTGTAATCTTGAGCTGATCAGTTTGAGCAGCGGTGAGACTTGCAGCGGCAAAGAGATTATGATGGAAAGAAACAGCCCGCAGAGTTGCGGGCTGTTCTGTTTATTCTTCTTCGGCGCGTTCGGCGCGCTTGCGGTCGTTGTGGTCCAGAAAACGTTTGCGGATGCGGATTGATTTGGGCGTAAACTCCACATATTCGTCTTCGTTGATGAATTCGATGGCCTCTTCGATGGTAAGCACTTTGTGCGGCTTGAGATAATTCTTCTCATCCGAGGCGGCGGCGCGCATGTTCGTCAGTTTCTTGCCTTTGCCTGGATTTATCACGATGTCCTGATTGCGGTTGCTCTCGCCGATAACCTGCCCCATATATACCCGCTCACCCGCCGTCACGAAGAATACGCCGCGATCCTGAAGTTTCCAGAGACTGAAAGTAACGGTGGTGCAGGTATCCTGAACCACCAGTGCGCCGGTGTTGCGTCCCTGCATTGAACCCAGATACTGGCCGTATTCAAGGAAAACATGGCTCAGCACGCCCAGACCGCGCGTATCGGTCATAAACTGGGAACGATATCCGATAAGTCCGCGTGTCGGCGCCACAAAATCGAGGCGTGTACGTCCGCCGCGCATTTCGCGCATACTCGTCATTCGCCCTCCGCGCCGGTTAAGTCCGTCGATGACGATGCCGGTGCGATCCTGCGGCACGTCGGCCACAACCGCTTCGTAAGGTTCGAGCTTCTTTCCGCTTTCGTCGATTTTCAAAACCACTTCTGGTTTGGCCACCATGAATTCGTAACCTTCGCGGCGCATGGTTTCTATAAGAACCGACAGATGCAGTTCGCCGCGTCCGCTTACGATGAAGGTGTCCGCCAGATCGGTCGGAGACACGCGCAGTGAAACGTTCGAGCGGATTTCGCGTTCGAGACGCTCCTTGAGATTCTGGCTGGTCACGTAGCGTCCTTCTTCTCCCAGGAACGGCCCGTTATTGGCGCGGAAAGCCATGCTTATTGTCGGCGCGTCTATTTCGAGAAGCGGCAGTATGTGAGGCTTTTCTATGGAAGTGATGGTTTCGCCCACATTAAGTTCACTCATGCCGGTGATCGTTACGATGTCTCCGGCGATGGCCTCTTCCAAATCGAAACGGTGCAGGCCGCGAAAACCGAGTATGCGCGTGATTCGGAATTCTTCGCGCGAGCCGTCGCGGTGCACCAGCAGGACCATTTCGCCCTTGCGGAAACATCCTCCGACGATGCGTCCGGTCGCCATGGCGCCCAGATAATCGTCGTGGTCGAAAGTCGCAACCTGCATGGCTTGCGGCAGCGCCTCGTCCACTTTCGGCGGCGGAACATGGTCGCGTATGACTTCAAAAAGCGGCACAAGATTTCTCTGCTCGTCGCCCAGCGCGTGCATGGCGTAACCGTGTCGAGCCGAAGCGTATACGATGGGGAAATTCAGCTGGTCGTCGTTCGCATCCAGAGAAACGAAAAGGTCGAAGACTTCGTTTATTGCGCTGTCCGGGTCGGCGCCGTCACGGTCGATTTTGTTTATGACGACTATCGGCTTGAGTCCGTGAGCCAGCGCTTTCTGCAATACGAAACGGGTCTGAGGCATGGGGCCTTCGAAAGCATCCACAAGAAGCAGAACGGAATCGACCATGCGCATGACGCGCTCAACTTCTCCGCCGAAGTCTGCGTGTCCCGGAGTATCGACGACGTTTATGTCGAGCCCTTCCCATGTCATTGATGTGCATTTCGACAATATGGTTATTCCGCGTTCGCGTTCCAGGCTGTTGGAATCCATGGCGCGGTCTATGCCGGTTTCGTTGCGTTCCAGACAGCCGGACTGCTCCAGCATGCGGTCAACCAGCGTGGTCTTGCCATGGTCTACATGGGCGATAATGGCGACATTGCGAATATTTTCTCTGCTGCGTTTTTTGTTTGAATCCGTTGACATATTCCTCTTTGTTCTCTGTTCAAAAAGAAAGCGGTTACTGAAAACAGGCTTAATCTCACATATCGGGATAAAATGCAAATCATAATGCAGACAAAGCTTGAATGCTCAGGAGGACACTGAGCCGAATTTGAGCTTTCCAGCATGTTTTCGGGAGAAAAAAGCTGTTCCAATGTTGAGATTAAAGAGTAGAGACGGCACATGATCATACTTGATTTTACTTGGCTAATTATTGTGCGTACCCTTGTGCGACATGAATAAGCTCACGATTGCAGAAATTTTCTTGCGAAAATTTACCATGAGCGTATTTACATTTTTTAGAGGTTCTTTCTTGATTTAAAGTCGAGTTGAAGTATTATATTTAATGGAAATATATGTACACGTGGTTCAGCTCGAAAAAAGAAGTGGTTTCATTCTCATTATTACAGCGTCAGCCGGGTAAACCGGGTGGCGCGTTCTATTAACAGCTCCTTAGAACGGTCGTCTACGACCAAAAGGGGTGAAAGGAAATGGAGCAGACTTCCGCCGAAACATCATCCATAGTTCCCCAATGGGGTAAGCACCGCTATTTCCCCGAAGTTTCAGAACGCGACTGGAACGACTGGCGGTGGCAATTCAAAAACCATATAACCACAATAGAGGAACTTTCACGTTATCTGCGGATTCCTTCCGAGGAGTGGGAACTCAGAAAAAGAGTTCTCAACGACTTCAAGATGGCGATAACGCCATACTATTTCTCGCTTATAAACATCGACGATCCTGACGATCCGATTCTGCGTGAAATTATTCCTCTGCCGGAAGAATATGTGTATCGCAACGTCGGATTCGAAGACCCGCTGGGAGAAGAAGATCATTCTCCGGTGCCGGGACTTACACACCGCTATCCAGACCGTGTACTTATGGTGGTTTCGAATGTCTGTTCAAACTACTGCCGTTTCTGTACGCGAAAGCGCATAATGTGTGAGCAGACGCGCTCCGAAGCCGAAATCGACCGTATGATCGACTACGTGGCCGCTCATCCAGAAGTGCGGGACGTAATAGTTTCGGGCGGCGATCCGCTGCTGATGCCAACCGCGCGGCTTGAACGCATACTTGGTCGCATAAGGGCTATCAGGCATGTGGAAATCATTCGCATCGGAACTCGTGCGCCGGCGGTCATTCCGCAGCGCATCGACCAGAAACTGTGCAGCATGCTGTCAAAATTTCATCCGATCTGGATTAACGTGCATTTTGAACATCCGCGAGAATGCACCCCGGAAGCGGAGCGGGCCTGTGACATGCTTTCGCGTGCAGGAATTCCGCTCAACAACCAGTCGGTTCTTCTGGCCGGCGTCAATGACGATCCGGCGACGATGAAGGCTCTTGTGCACAGGCTGCTGTGCATGCGCGTGCGTCCTTACTATCTGTATCAGTGCGATCCCGTGCACGGCACTGAGCATCTGCGGGCTCCCGTCAGTAGAGGCATCGAGATTATCGAATCTCTGCGCGGTCATACCAGCGGCCTGGCTGTTCCGACGCTTGTAATTGACGCCCCCGGCGGCGGCGGAAAAATTCCCATCGGGCCGCAGTATATGCTTGCATACGACAGAGAAGAGGGCATTACAACGTTGCGCAATTACCGTGGAGAAACATATACGTATCGTGACGGGCGTCGGAACGTGGATTCCGGTGCGCCTAGTCCTAACGATGGTTTTTCGTCCGTCTGCGGTGGCGGCGGACACAACTGAAGTTGAAAACAGGGAAGCTTCAATGCGGACTCCACTGCGGCGGAGTCCGTTTTTTCGATTATCAGACTTTCTAAAACGAAAGGCGCCGGAAAAGTGAAAATAGGAATAGCCTGCAATCTGAAAAGCGACTTCATACCGGATGCGAATGATCCTGAGGACAAACTTGAAGAATACGATCATATGGGAACGGTTGACGGTATTGCTCACGCTCTTGAAGCAAACAGTCATACTCCGCTGTTTCTGGGTGGCGGCAGAAAATTCATCGAGCGTGTTCTGTCCGATCCTCCTGATCTCGTCTTCAACATCGCCGAAGGTTATGGTTCGCGTTCGCGCGAAGCGCACGTTCCGGCATTGCTGGAAATGCTGAACATTCCATACACGCATTCCGACCCGCTGACTCTTGCGATGACGCTCGATAAAAGCATCTGTGGTCACGTTGCATCATCAATGGGCGTACCGACTCCAGCCTTTACGGTTATAGAGCGGGAAGTCGACATTGAAAAGATAGAACTCAGCTATCCGCTTTTTGTCAAGCCGGCCTTCGAGGGTTCGTCCATAGGCATTCACAAAAATTCGCGTGTCGAAAATATCGACCAGCTGCGCAGCGTGGCTTTGCCGCTGTTGCATACATACGGACAACCGCTGCTGGTTGAGGAATACTGTCCCGGCGCGGAATTCACGGTCGGCGTTCTTGGAAACGGCGCTGATGCGCGCGTAATCGGGGTCATGGAAATAGTTCCGCTTAAAGGCGACATGCAGAACTTTGTTTATTCGCTGGAAGTCAAGCGTAATTACCTTGAGGAAGTGCAATATAATGTTCCGCCGCAGCAACCTGCAGAACTGGTGCGTCGTGTGGAAGCAGTCGCTCTGCAGGCATACCGTTGTCTGGGCTGCCGTGATGTGTCGCGCGTGGACGTGCGCGTCGGCGCCGACGGCGAGCCGAAATTTCTGGAAGTCAATCCACTGCCCGGACTCAATCATGTCACCGGCGATCTGGTAATTCTGTCGGGGCGCAGTGGAATGCCGTACGAACAGCTGATCGGCTCCATTGTAAATGAGGCGTTCAGGCGTTATGGAATGACGCGTTGAGCGGAAGAAACTTATGCGCGTTGTAATTCTATACAACCGGTACGCCGGGCTTATTCGAGGCGAGGACGCCGACGCGGCGGCTGCCATGGCCGTCATGGATGAAGTCGAAGGCGTGCGTGCGGCGTGTCTCAGAAGCGGCTGGGATGTCGTATCCATGGCCGCGCCGCAGGATGCTGGCGAGTTTGTGCGCGAGTTGCGGGCAGCCGCGCCTGATGTGGTGTTCAATCTGGTGGAAGAAATGTGCGGCAACCCGCGCTATGAGGCTGCCGCCGCCTGGCTGCTGGAGCTTTCAGGTGTTCCTTACACCGGATCGCCGCCGCAGGCGCTTTCTCTTGCCAACGACAAACCGCTTACTCAGGCGGCGCTGCGCGGTCTGGGGCTGGCGGTTCCAGACAATCGCGTTCTGGTTTCGGGCAATGAAAATCTGGACGGTCTGAAATTCCCATGCATCGTCAAGCCCGCACATGAAGACGCCAGTCACGGAATCAACGCCGAAAGTGTCGTGCATGATGTATGTGCAGCGCGCACCCGCGCAGCATATGTAATCGGCACATACCGGCAGCCGGCGCTTGTTGAGGAATTTTTGCCGGGCCGCGAGTTCAACGTTTCCGTGCTGGGTTGTGGCGGAGAAGCGTTCATGCTGTACCCGGCGGAGATCGACTACTCGCGCTTTCCTTCGGGACGTGCGCCGCTTGTTACATATGACGGTAAATGGAAAGAAGACAGTATCGACTTTCTGGCGACGCCCTCCGAAAAAGCCGGAAATATGGACGCCGGTCTGTTTGAACGCATTGAAACTCTGGCGCTGGCGTCGTTTCGCAGATTCGAACTGCGCGATTATGGACGCATAGATATGCGCCTTGATGCACATGGAAATCCGTTTATTCTTGAGGTCAACCCCAACCCCGATATTTCCCCGTCAGCCGGACTGGCCCGTGCGGCGGGATGGAGCGGAATCACTTATGACGAACTCATCGCAAAAATCGTGCTGTGGGCAGTCGAACGAGGTAAAGCTGCGCGAACTGCGTGAAAGCGATCGTGCGCCGCTGCTTGACATTCTGCGCCGGACAGAGGTTTTCTCGGAAGAGGAAATAGACGTCGCCCTGGAATTGATCGACGCGGGACTTTACAAACCGGATGGAGACGGTTATTACTTTGTTGTTGCAGAAGGCGCCGACGGTGCGGTGCTCGGATATTCCTGTTACGGACCTACTCCGCTTACAGACGGCGTTTATGATCTGTACTGGATAGCCGTTGATCCGCGTACTCATGGCAAGGGCATCGGACGCAGAATACTTTCAGCAACCGAAGAAATCATACGCAAACGCGGTGGGCGCATCGTGCTGATAGAAACGGCCTCGAAGG